>JBMTPW010000047.1:0-10433 GCA_049444115.1 Ilumatobacteraceae bacterium
TCGACGGCCTCTAATTGGGCGCGAAAAGGTGCGGTTTTGGCACCTTTTCGCGCCCAACACTTTCCGCGCCCAACACTTTTCGCGCCCATTATTTTCCGCGCCCAACATGGTCACGGCGAACTGACGATCGCGATTACTCGCCGATGAGTTCCTTGCGGAGTTCGCGCTTCAAGAACTTGCCGCTGGCATTGCGCGGAATCGGCTCGTCGCGGAACCAGAAACGCGCCGGAATCTTGTGCTTGGCAAGGCTCTGTGCCAGGAAGGTCCTCAACTCGTCTTCCGTGGCCGTCTTACCGGGCTGGAGCACGATGCAGGCGGCAACTTCTTCGCCCAGTCGCTCGTCCGGAATACCGAACACGGCGGCTTCGGCGATGGCGTCGTGGCGATAGATCACGGCCTCGACTTCCGAGCAGTACACGTTCTCCCCACCGCGGATGACCATGTCCTTGGCGCGGTCCACGATGTAGATGAATCCGTCCTGATCGATGCGGGCGATGTCACCGGTATTCAGCCAGCCGTCCTTGATGGATTCGGCCGTGGCATCAGCTCGGTTCAGGTAGCCCTTGATCACGATCGAGCCCTTCACGCAGAGCACACCGGTGATGTTCGGATCACGAGGCAGATCACGACCCTCTTCGTCCACCAACTTCACGTCCAAGGTGGGTACGGCCGGACCACACGAGGACGGCTTCGAGGTGTACCAGAGCGACGTGTTGGCGGTGATGATGCCGTGGGTCTCGGTCATGCCATAACCGGTGGTGGGAGTTCCGGTCTCCAATTCCTTGTCGATCTTTTCGACCAGGTCGGGCTGCACTGCCGCTCCACCACCGCTGATGGCTGCCAACGACGACGTATCGCGCGTCTTCCAATCCGGATGCATCAACAACTCCCGACCCATGGTCGGCACTCCGGAGAAATTGGTTACCTTCTCGCGCTCGATCAATTCGAGAGCCCGGCCCGGATCCCACTTGTACATGAGCACCACGGTGCCACCCACCAACGTGGCCGGATGCAGGATGCAGTTGCATGCGGTCACGTGGAAGAGCGGAGTGGGGGCCATGAAGACCGGCGGAAGTGCCGGCGGAGCCGGAGGAGCTGCGGCCAAATCACCGGCGGCGACGGCCTTGGCGATACCGGCAGTGGCCGCCGTGGTCATGGCGGCGATGTTCATCACGTTCATCACTGATCCGCGGTGATGCAACTGGGCGCCCTTGGGGAAACCGGTGGTGCCCGAGGTGTAGAAGATGGTGGCGTCATCGTCCGGATCGATGTCGGCCGGCGGCAGCACCCCCGGATCCGGCTTGGCCATCACATCGGCCCAGCGGATACCTCCGGGGGGCAGGGCGCGATCGGAGCGCACCGAGATCACGTGAATATCGCGCTTGGTCGGAACCTGGTTGTAGCGATCCAAGCGCTCGTCGTCGACGATCAACACCTTGGGCTCGCTGTCACCCAGCGCATAGTCCATCTCGACCGGCGTCCACCAGGCGTTCATACCCACGCAGGCCACACCGATGGAGACGCACGCCCAGTAGGTGACGACCCATTCGGGATAGTTGCGGGTGGAGATGGCCACGCGATCGCCGCGCTTCACGCCATGATCCACCAGATACTGCGCCAACTTGCGAACCTGGGAGTGGACATCGGCGTAGGTGTAGGACTCGTCTTCGTAGACGATGTACTTCTTGTCGGCGTGAGCGGCGGTCAACTCCCAGATCACACGCATATTGGGCGGGGCGGCGGCGAAGGCTTTGAGCTGCTGGCCCCGCACCTCCACGGTGGTGATGGCGAACGGGGATCCGGGACCTTCGAGTTCCTGACGGGCGGCGATGTAGTGGTTGATCACGCCTCCTATCGTGGCCGAAACCCCGTCACGACGACAACGCCGACCACCGGAATTTGAATCCGGTTGGGCGCGAAATAGTGCCAAATCGCGTCGTTCTCGCCCCCATTGAACGGCTCGGTCCTGGTCTGCACCGTCAATCGCCGGGGACCGCGGTCAAGGAACGATGGCCAAGAAGATGAAGGCCGCGAAGAGCGCCAGGTGCTGGCCACCCTGCAACACCGTGGCCCGCCCCGAGCCGAAGGTCAGGATGCTCACCACCGCCGTCAAGGACAGAAGCACGATTTCTTTGCCGCCGAGGCCGAGAAGGATGGTCCCGTCCAACCAGATGGAGGCCACTGCGATGGCCGGAATGGTCAAGCCGATACTCGCCAATGCCGACCCGAGCGACAAGTTCAAGCTGGTCTGCATTTCTCCCCGTGATGCCGCTCGCAGCGCAGCCACCGACTCCGGCAACAACACCATCAGGGCGATCACCACGCCCACGAAGGATCGCGGGGCACCGGCCCATTGCACGGCGTCTTCGATACTCGGAGCGAGCGTCTTTGCAAGACCCACCACGCCGACCAGACTCACCAGCAACATGACCGAACGCAGCACGAGCCCCTCGGCCCGTCCTGTGCGCGGCTCATGGGGTTCGACCTGAGCCATCTCTTCGTGCGATTCGGTCTCGAGTGCTTCGGGTGACAGGAACATCCAGCGATGCCGTCCGGTTTGCACGAAGATGAAGAGGGCGTACACCGATGCCGCGGCGATGGCCGAAAAAGCCAGTTGTGAGCCGGTGAAGGTTCCCGCAGTGCTGCTCTCGGTGAATGTCGGCATGACCAGACTGAGCGTGGCGATCGTGACGACGGTACCCAGCAGAGCATTCGCTCCCTGTTCGCTGAAACGGACGATGTGATCGCGTCGGGCATCGGCAATGATCGATGCCCCGACGACTCCGTTGCAGACGATCATGATCGCTGCGAACACGGTGTCGCGAGCCAATGAGTTCGCTTGTGCTCCCTCGGTGACCATCAGCGTCACGATGAGCGATACTTCGATCACGGTCACCGCGAGCGCCAGCACCAACGTTCCATAGGGCTCGCCCACACGATGAGCGATCACCTCGGCATGATTGACCGCCACGATGACCAAGACGACGTGCACGATGGCGAGGGACACCGCTCCAACGACCGGCGGATACGAACCCCAGGTCAGAGCCACCAGAATCAAGCCGATGATCGGCATGGCGAAGGACACCGCCGTGACCGCTCGGTCACCCCGCATCAGGTCATCCTCCTCCGCGATCGAACGAACTCACATCCAATGGCTACGAGTACAGAGCATTGTCGCACCAATTCGGGCCCGATGCGGAGGCGGGCGGCGGCGTTGGGCGGCCCAACGCATTCAGCATGTGCTCTCCGGTGGCAACGTGCCCACCTGGTGGAGAGCGCCCGTGCTACGAGTGAACTGCACGCAGCGTCGGTTCCGGGTCGTGGAGCAACTCGACCGCGGTGTCGAGGCGCAACGTCGGCCGCTTCTGGGTGTCGAATACCGGCCAGGACGCTTCTCCTGTGTGCGAGAAGCCGGCGATCTCGTCAGCGAATCGACACGCCAGGTTCTGCAATTCAGGTCCCTCTCCCAGAAGCATCGCTGTACCGGGCATGTGGAGGTTGTCGAAAGCGAACGGGATGTCGAGAGCGTGTGCCGAACCGAGAATCCCACCGAACGCCTGTGAGGCCCAGGTGAACCAGTACATCCAGGTGGGGTTCCCCTGCTGAGCGCGTGCTTCGGAGAGCCGCTGGGCCGGACGGCGGAAGCCGTGGTCGGTTTGCACTGCGGCGATCAACTCCAAAGGGGTCGCTCCGGTGCGGACGGTCTCGTAGGCGGCCCGAACCCGCGCTGCGTCAGCACCGAAATCACGGTCGGTCAGCTCATGCCACATCTCCATCGTTGCGTTGGCGAACTTCGGGTCGAAGGCGAGGAAGAGAAGATTCTCGTCGCGATTGGTCCCGATCGATAGTGGCAATGGGTTCGCTGCGGCGGCTCCCAGGTAGTCCGTCGGAAGACCGGCTCCGCCACCGGCGGGCGAGAACATGTTGTAATCCCGACTTTCCATCGCCAAGACCTTCGTCTGAGCGGCGAGGATCTCGTCGAGCGACAACGTCCGCGCTTCGTCCAGCGACGAAACCCCGGCTGCCGCCAGGAACTCCTTCTGCCACTTCATGGCGACATCGAGCGAACGCAACTGGTTGATGGATGGGCTCATGGCCCACACGCGGTGGAAGAGGCCACGCGCATCGGGAGCCGCCATCAACGAAATCACCGCCGACCCGCCGGCGGATTCGCCGAAAATCGTCACCCTCGACCCATCGCCGCCGAATTCGGAAATGTTCTTCTGCACCCATTGCAGCGCGCAGATCTGGTCGAGGGTTCCCCAATTGCCTTCGCCGAGGAATCCGAGCGCGCCGAGCCGATAGTTGATCGTGACCACCACGGCCCCGCGTGTCGCCAGCCGTGATCCGTCGTACCACTGCAAGGATCCCGAGCCGTTGAGGTAGGCGCCGCCGTGGATCCAAACGAGAACCGGCAAACTGCCCGGCGCGGCACCATCCGGTGCGTAGACATCGAGAAAGAGGCAGTCCTCGCTCATCTGCGAGATGTCGGTGCCGAGCATCTGCTCGAGCATGCCCGGCACTTGCGGGCTGATGGATCCAGACGTACCGAGCTCGGATCCGGGCTGATACGGCAAGAGTTCCGGCGCCGCGAAACGTTCGGCCTGTGCGTAGCGAATACCGCGAGTGACTGTGATTCCCATCAGGTCACGATATCCAGGGCCACACCGCCTCTGGGAGTCTCGATGCCTCCGCCACACTCATCCAATGGGGGCGAAAGTGACACCTTTTGGCACCAAATCGCGCCCAAGGGGTTGAGGGGGTTATTCGATGCGGAGGCCGGAGATGGCGCGGGCGATGACCAGCTGCTGAATCTCGCTCGTGCCCTCGAAGATGGTGTGAATCTTCGCGTCGCGGTGCCACCGCTCGACCGGGTACTCGCGGGTGTATCCATACCCACCGAGGATCTGGATTGCCTCCTCGGTCACCCACACGGCCACTTCGCTGGCCTTGTACTTGCTCATCGAGCCTTCACCGTTCTTGAAGCCACCATTGCGGGCCAACCACGCAGCACGCCAGATGAGCAACCGGGACGCATCGATCTCGAGAGCCATGTTCGCCAACTTGAAGGCGATGGCCTGGTTCATGATGATCGGCTTGCCGAAGGCGTGGCGCTCCTTGGCGTAGTCGAGCGCGTACTCATACGCCGCACGCGCAATCCCCAGCGCCTGTGCACCGACTGCCGGCCGCGTCGCTTCGAAGGTGGCCATGGCTGGCTGCTTGCCACTCGAACCGGCGGCTTCACGGGCCCGCGCCAACTTGGCATCCAACTTGTCCTTGCCACCGAGCAAACACCGACCTGGCACACGCACATCGTCCAATACCACTTCGGAGGTATGCGAGGCACGAATTCCGTGCTTCTTGTATTTCTGACCCATCGAGAGTCCCTTGGTCCCCGGCGGCACGATGAACGATGCCTGACCGCGACCTTTCAGTGCGGGATCGACGGCCGCCACCACCACGTGCACGTTGGCGATTCCGCCGTTGGTGATCCAAGCCTTGGTGCCGTTCAATACCCATTCATCGTTTGCTTCGTCATAGACGGCGCGGGTGCGCAACGACGACACATCGCTGCCGGCATCGGGTTCGCTCACACAGAACGCCCCCAACTTCACGTCATCGGGAGTGCCGTAACACTGGGGTACCCACTCCATCACCTGTTCAGGGGTCCCGTTGCCGGCGATGCCCGCGGCCGCCAGTCCCGAACCCATGATGGCCATACCGATTCCGGCATCACCCCAGAACATCTCCTCGATGGCTACCGGCAAGGTGAGACCGTTCTTGTCACCCATGGCATTCATCATGAAGTCGAGTCCGTAGAGACCGACCTTGGCGGCTTCTTGCACGATCGGCCAGGGGAACTCTTCGCGCTCGTCCCACTCGTGGGCATTCGGGCGGATGACGTCCACGGCGAATTGGTGGACCCAGTCCTTGATCTGCAGTTGATCGTCGTTCAATGTGAGGGAAAACTCGGCCATGGGCAAATGTTACCCACTGGTAACTGGACCCGCCACCTGGACCGAGACTGGCAGAATCCTTCCGTGACACCGGAGCCGGACCGTACCCAGAGCCTGAGCGTGCGGGGCCTCCTGGCGGCTCTGGCCGTTCTGTTCGGGAGTCTCCATCTCATCGTGGCCGATAGCCGTGGCGCCGACTGGCTGGTCGAGGGCATCGTCCTGATGGTCATCGGCCTCGCCTCCGTGACGATTGCCGTGACCCTCTTGCTCACGGCGGCACGGTGGCCCGTGCAGGCACTCGGTGCACTCGGTCTCGTGAGCGTCGTCGGAATCATCTGGACACGACTCGTCGGATATCCGTTTGGACCCTTTGCCGACTATTCACCGCGCCTCACCCCCTTCGATGTGGTCGTCATGATCACTGCCCTCGTGATCAGTGCCCTGGCGGTGGCCACACTCACCGTTGGCCTCGAACACATCGGTGCCCACGGTGCCCGCTTCGACACGATCGCTCCGATCGTGATTGCCATGGCTGCCGTCTTCGGCGTCAGCCTCACGTCTTGGACCGAGGAGGCCGCCTACATCGCCGGGGCGTCGCACTCCCACGGTGTCGCCACCACCGCGTCGCCGAGCAATGGTTCGTCGATTCTTCCCGGTGTGGTCTCGGCCGACTCTTTGTATGCCGGCGATCGTGTGCGACTCGGACAACAAATGGACCTGGCCCGCACGACTGCGGCGAAATTTCCAACGTTGTCCGATGCGCGCACTGCCGGCTGGATCCCGATCGGTGACTTCGTTCCCGGTGCCGGGCAAATGCTCGTCGATCCTGCAGTTGCGGTCCAGACCCGTACCTTCGATCCTGCAGCGCCATCGGCGTTGCTCTTCGCCTCCAGCGCGGACGACGCCCCGGTGATCGGTGTGCAGTACGACCTATGGGGCGAAGAAGCACCAGAAGGTTTCATCGGCCAACGTCGGCTCTGGCATCTCCATGGCGGGACCTGTGAGATCAGCAGTGCCAGTGGATCCTTTGCGGTGGTCTACGACCCCGCGGTCACCGGAACCGCTTGTCGCAATATCGACGGCCAACTCACCAACACGATCGCCTGGATGATCAGAGCCTGGGTGATTCCAGGTTGGGAGAATCCGGGTGGGCCATTCGCCCACGATCATTCATTGCTCGCGCAGCCGCAGTAGTCAACTGCGCCAGAGACACTCCTCAGGAGGCCCGACGGCCACCCCGACTGGTCCGGCGCTTGTTGTCCATGAAATCCACCAACACGTAATCGCCCAAGTTGTCGCTATCGGTCAAGAAGTAGCGGCCGCCATTCAGCGCCGACACCTGCTCCACGAACTGACGCAGGTAGCGATCGGCGTCCAACATGAACGTGTTGATCTTGATGTTGTCCTTGGTGCAGCGAACGACTTCGCGCAATGTTGCTTCCACGGTGAGCTGCTGAGCCTCGTAACCGTCGAAGTAGGTGAACCAGGGCTCACCGTATGGCGTGATATGAGCCGTCGGTTCTCCGTCGGTGATCATGATGATCTGTTTGTTCCCCTGCTGCCGGTTCAACATCCGGCGGGCCTGAGCGAGAGCGTGGTGCATGTTGGTGCCCTGCATCTGCGTGAGCGACACCTCCACCAACTCTTCGGGTTTGATCTCCCAAGCCACGTGTCCGAACAGCAGCACGCCCAGGTAGTCCCGCGGGAACTGCGACGAAATGAGCGACTGCAAGGCGACCGCCACTTTCTTGGCCGGACCCCAACGCCCATCGCGGTACATGGAATACGAGGCGTCGAGCATGAGCACCGTGGCCGAACGGGTGAGATGCTCCACTCGCTCGATCTCGAAATCGTCGGGTGACAGTCGCACCGGGGTCCCCTGACCGCCGCGTCGCAAGGCGTTGCGAATGGTTCGCTGCAGATCCAGGTTGAAGGGATCCCCATATTCGTATTGCTTGGTCTCATAGGTTCGCTCGTGACCCTGACCGAAACGATGCTGCTGATGTTGACCGGGCCGGTCCTTGGCCAATCGTGAGAAGAGGTCCTTGAGGGATTTCGAGCCGATTCGCCGCATTCCCTTCGGGGTGATCTCCAATCGGCCTTCCTTCACGTGGATCAAGCCTTCACGTTCCAGTTCGCGAACCAATTTCGAGAGTTTCTCCATTGACCGCGCCACGTCGTCACCGAGCAGATCGCGTACCCGATCCATGTCGGCTTCGGCCAACTGCTGCGGCGAAGTGGGATTGTTCATCAGGTTCTCGAGCTGATCCAGTTCACCCAACTGCTTCATGGTGTCCATGGCCTGTTCGAAACCCATCGGGTCCTGACCCTGCATCTCGTAGCCGGGTTGCTCGCCCAGTCCCGGGAACATCTGTTGCATGTTCTGACTGAGTTGAGCCATCTCGGCTTGCAGTTCCATGTCGTCGATCAGCATGTCGGCCAGCTCCTGGAGCTGAGCCCGCTGTTCGGGAGTCATCGAGTTGTACATCGCCTGGGCGGCGGCCATCTGCTTGGCCAATTGCTCCATGAGTTCATCGAATGTTCGAGGATTCTCAGGGAAGAAATCACCGAACTCCTTCATGAAGTCCTCGAAGCCCGGATCCTCGCCCCGGTTGTTCTTCTCGATCATCTCGTTCAGCGCCTTCATCATGTCCTTCATGCGCTGCATGTCCTGTGGCGTCATGCTCTTCATTGCCGACGAGATCTGATCGAAGGTCTGCTGCATGGTCTGCTGACGCAGCTTTTCCATCAGCTGTTCGAACCGCTGCTGGGCATCGGAGGATTCGAAGTCGTAACTCTGGAGTTCGCGCACCTTGCCCGCCAGATCGTCGGGCAGCAGATCCAAACGGAAGTGCCGGTCCTCGGCGGCACGGGCGGCGTTCTCGCGCCGACGTTCATCGGTGCTCTTGTTGGCATCGGTCAGGGATTGATCGATGGCGTGGCGCTCCTCATCGACGATGTCGTCCAGTTCGTCGGCGATCTCCTTGAACACCCCGCCCAGATCTCCCCGATTCAGCAGGTCTTGTCTCTTTTCCCGCAAGCGCTGCCGCATCTCGCGCAAACCCTGGAGCCGCTCGCCATTGGCGTCCTGGGCCCCCCGTTCCATGAGCCGCCGCAGGGCCCCCCGCAAATCCCCGTGATGCAGGAGATCATCGGACATCTCTTCGAAGAGGTCGCTGGCCTCCAGGTCGAAGCCCTTCTGGGTTCCGTCCCATCGGGAGTACGTGTACCGACCGGCCATGGAGGCACCATAGCCGGGCCATTCGATGGGACCCATGCGGGTCGGGGTCGTGGTCTCGGGGGTAGCCTGAGGCCAGTCATGAAAGTCGAACGAACCTTCGTGTTCGTGGATCTCTCCGGATTCACCCACTACACCGCCAGCAACGGGGATACCGCTGCAGGCAACATTCTGACCAAGTTCCGGGCCGAGGTTCGCGATGTCGCTGCGTCGTGGGGCATCCGCGTCGACAAATGGCTCGGTGATGGATGCATGATCGTGGCGGTCGACCAGGAGATGGCGATCGGATTCGCCCTCGACATGCAAAAGCGCTGCGAGGACGTCTGTCGACCTTTGACGGTGCGCGTCGGAATCGCCACTGGCGAGGTGCTCATGTTCCAAGGCGAGGACTACATCGGCACATCGGTGAATCTGGCCTCGCGTCTTTGTGACGCCGCCGAGCACAATGAGGTGCTGATCCGTCGGGCCGACATCCAGCGATTGCCGCTCGGGGTGGAGGAGAACAATCACGCCAGTCTCTTCTTGCGCGGTCTCGGCGAGGTGGAAGTGGTCTCGCTCACCTCCAAGGACCGTCTCGGGGGGAACAACGACACCGGCGAATTGTGGACTCGTTCGCCCTTCGTCGCCTGATCACGGCCTGAGGTCGGACATGGCATTCGGCGTCGGGGTGAATCTGCCGACGACGGTGATTCTCGGTCCCGCCCCCTCGTGCAATCGCCCCGATCCCTCACGAACCGGCAACGGTTTTCGTACTCGCGGCATCGAGGACTTGGCCCTGCTCTCCCAACACGGAATCACCGACGTCCGCCTCGGCTTCGACTGGTCGCGCCTGCAACCGCGACCGAACGGTCTCGACGGTTCCTGGGCCGAATGGTACGGGGACATCATCACTGCTGCTGAACGGGCCGGGGTGCGGGTCTGGGCCACATTGTTGGAGACGACCTTTCCCCAGTGGTTCGATGATCTCGGTGCATTCACCGATGCCAAAGCCGCTGGCCGCTGGTGGCCGCGCTTCGTGGAGACGGTGGCCGACGGTTTCGGAGATCGTCTCGCCGGCTGGTTCCCGATCGATGATCCCATCGGCTTCGCCGATCGCCATGCCACCGACGACGGTCGACAACACGGAGAGCTGGTCCACACCTTGGTGGAAGCATGGCGCGATGCCTGGCGCATCCTGCGTGGTGGCCCGCCAGTGGCGGGCTCGTTCCCTTCGTGCTCATCATGCCTGCCGGCGTGCC
>JBMTPW010000048.1:0-10380 GCA_049444115.1 Ilumatobacteraceae bacterium
GTTCGGCTCCCCGAGGCACGGCCGCAGACCGAGAACATCGTCGCCGCTGGCACCGACTTGGGCGAACATGCCTTCGTCGGCGCCGAGCACCGCAATCACCCGAAAGGGCACGCCTTGAATTGGTGGCAAGCGTGAAACGGTGATGTCACCGGTACGAAACAGAGGCCGGTGCGACCGCCGCTCCAACCGCTGTCGTACCACGAAGTCGACTTCGTCGAACGAGAACATCTCTTCACCGGCGACGTCGGAGTCCTCGACCGCGCTCTCGACTTCACCGAGAGCGGTCAGCAATTCCTCGCGACCACCCGCAGCGAGGTGTGACGACGTGTACCCGTCCACGACCCGTGTGAGAAATGAGATCCACTCCCCCATCGAATGTCGACCGCGAGAGAAACCAACATCGGTCTCCAGTCGCTCGAGGAGTTGAGCCAGGGCTCCGATCGTCCCGATGTCGGCCACCGACACATCGTCGTAGGGCACCACATTTCCTGGTCCGATCATGGGGTTCGGAGCCGGGACCGCCAAGCCCATCATGAGCCTGGTCAGGGCGAAGCGCCAGGTACCTTCGGGAATCGAGGCCGGGACTCCCCAGGACGAGCGATTGTCGCCATCGATACCGAAATCCACCCGGAGGTCATCGACGAGATCGACGAGCCGCGCCATACCGTCGGTGTCCAATCCGAATCTCTTCATCACCACTGGGCGCGACAGGAAACCGAGCACGTCTGAGACCCCGAGACGACTGCGAAGCAACAGCAGTGCCGCGGTGAATGCTTCGATCACGGGTGCGTCCTGAGCCAATTCGAGTTCCGCTACCCGAACACGAAGGGTCGGGACGCCGGGCGACTCGACATCCTCGGGAGCCGAGCGATCAGCACCGAAAATGGCCGGGATCATCGGAGCGAACGCCTCGATGTCCGGGCAGATCACGAGAATGTCGTCCAGATGCAAGGAAGGGTCGGCATTCAGCAGGTGCAGCAACGCGTCGCGCAACACCTCCACCTGGCGCGCCCGACCGTGACAAGCATGAACCTGGACCGAACCGTCACCGCGACCCAAGAGCTCCTGCGCGCTATCGCCCTCGAGTGCGACCAACGTGCCGGTTCGACGCGTTGTCAGAGCGGACTGCAACGCACCCAATAGCGACCCCGGTGGGTCAGGTGGCGCCAGTTCGACGACTGGCGAACGCGTAATCAATTGCGGCGTCTCGAGCGCAGTACGTCCCCAGCGAACCGTCAACGGGTGGGCATCGATCAACGGCGGTTCCTCTGATCGTGGAACGAGACGACCGCCGTGGTTCGATGGCCCGGCCCAAGATCCGACCCGTGGATGCAGCACGAAGACGCCCACGGGCCTCACCGTGGCCAGGTGCTCGAGCAGGATGCGCAGTGTCGGACTCAGACTGCTGAATCCGAAGATGCTGATGCGCTCGGGTAGGTGAAGCTGCGGGTCCCCGGTGGCGAGACGACTGCCCAGGTTGTCGAGGGCCACGACCACCGACTCCTCGTCGATCATGTCGCAGAGCCGCAAGTACAGATCCGGTTGCCACCGCATGGCCTCTGGGAGCGTCGTACCGGGATCGATTCCATCAGTGGGGCGTCCGGCTCTCCAAGACTTCAGCATCATCGGGCGATGCGTGGCGTAGTGGTCGAAGAGGTCGGCAATGGCATCGGCCGTGCGCAGTCGATTGTCAGCGGCGCCAGGGATCAGCTCGCGTCCGAGAGCATCGATGGCTCGGTGCACGTACCACAGGAGCCGAGAACGACTCCAGCGGAGTTCGGCCTCCCGGCGGCCTCCGGTGAGGATCGATGTGGTGAAGGCATTGGTGGTGAGCAATCGGAAGTTGGCCAGCACTCCAGCCACCGGCACATTGCGTCGAGCGGAGACCAACTCACCCAGGGAATCGGGAAGTTCGCTCTGCAACCAGTCGCCGATCCCGGTATTGGGAACCACGATGACCTCCGTGGCGAACGGATCATCGGGAAACTGCACCAGATCATGGGCCAGTGCCCGTGTGAGGTCTTCCAGACGAGTTCCGTGTTGGATGCGCAGTCCTGGTGGAAAGGCGCTCGGACCGGACTGCATCGACTCGAATGTACCCGCCGGATGTTGCAGAGTTCCGCAGTCGTCCCGACGCCACCCACAGTGCCCTCGACGGATCGGATCGAGAGGACCATGACCACCAATTGCACCATCACCGACAACTGTGAGGACACCGATGTGCCCCCATGTTGGAACGATGTTCACGACGCCATCGGCGCCGGGATCGACCGCTTGATCCTGTACGGGCCGCCCGGAACCGGAAAGACCTATGCCGGTCTCACGGTGGGTGATGTGGGAGCTGGTTCCTTCCGCCTCATCTGCACCGAGGAGATGACGGCCGCCGACGTGACTGGCCACTTCATGCCGACCTCTCATGGCCTGTGGACCTGGGTGGAGGGAAGCGTGCTGCGGGCCTGGAACGGTGACGGTCACCGTGGCGGCCGCGTGGTGGCCGACGAGATCGACCGAGCCTCGGGCGATGTCCTGGCCCTTCTCTTGAACATGTTCGACACCCACGACAGCGCAAGTTGGCAGCATCCCGAAACCGGTGACGTCCGTCGACCGAGGCCTGGTTTCTCGGTGGTCATGACCACCAATGTCGAGGAACTTCGACTTCTCCCCGCCGCACTTCGTGACCGCTTCCCCGTCGCCATCCGTATCGATCGCCCCCATCCCCGGGCTCTCGCTCGTTTGTCTCCTCACCTGAGGGGACCGGCTACGGCCAGCATCGACGCCGACGAAAACCGACGCTTCAGTCTGCGAGCATTCTTCGCCTTCGACCACCTGTGTCGTTCCGGGATCGACATCGACCGATCGGCACGACTGGTCTTTGGCGAATGCTCCCCCGACATCCTCGACGCGCTGAGCGTCGACGCTGTCGATGGCGCCGCTTCGTCTCGAAGAGTTCATGACTGACCGGCCGCGCACCATGATCGCTCATCGTCGAGCGATGCCCGAGTGGCTCGGTCGAGACGACCGTGCTCGGGGACCATGGACGGTTCTTCCAGGGTCGCCACACCGTGGCGAGGCCTACACGGACGTGGCTCATCGTCGCATGCAGGTTCCGGAGGGAGACGACGACGTGTCGCGTTGCATCCGGGCGCACGAACTGATGCATGCCAAGGTCAGCCCGGCGTCGATCTGGGTTCCCGATGATCACGGCGGTCTCGACAATGCGACCGTGGTCGCCGCTGAAGAGTTTCGCGTCAACATGTTGGTCAAGTCCGTCGGCTTCGCCGTTGACCGGCATCTTGCGGACGGAAGCGAGAAGCGAACTGGCGAGCGACTTGCGGCCAATGCCGATTGGAACGCCGTCGTTCTCATGCTGGCTGCCGTCGTCGGCACGCGATCGGAGCGCCCATTCCTCGAAGGTGTTCGCGCCGGCCACGCCGACTGGGTGCCAGCGGTACGCGAGATCCAGTCGCTGCTCCGGAAACTGTGGCGTCGGGCGACTCGGAACGGTGTCGAGGATGTCGCGTCCACGCGCCCCTGGGGCGACGCGACCATCGGATGGAAGTTCACTCTGGAAGTGGCCGGTGTCCTGCAACGCTCACTGATCGATACTCCTGGCGTCCCATCCGGTGACGAACTTCGCCAGCGAGTGCGCGGCACTCATCGTTCCTTCGCCCCGCTGGTCGAGTTGCCTCTGCCGATGACCCGACGGAGCACGGGTGGCCTCGGACATCGGTCCTCCCACAGTGCCACCGGACGACACCTTCGCCACGTGGAGCGTCTGCTCACCGATCCGGACCGACGAGTGTTCTCGGGTCGACGGCGCGCACTCGGTGGAACGGTTCTCATCGATCAGTCGGGATCCATGCGCCTCGACGATGCCGATCTCCGGCGCATCATGTCGGCGGCACCAGGGTGCACCGTGATCGGCTACAGCCATCGAGCTCGAATGCACCACACCCCGAACATCTGGATCCTGGCCCAGCGCGGGCACCTGGCCGACGACATCCCGGCGGGAAACGGCGGCAACGGTGTCGACGGCCCAGCTTTGCGCTTCGCCGCCACCCGGAGCCGGCAAGGGGACCCTTTCATTTGGGTGTGCGACGGATTCGTCACCGACGACCACGACAACTTCGCCACCGACTTGGCCGATGAATGTGCTCGTCTCGTGATCGAGCATCGGGTTCATCAGGTCGCCGATGTGGACGAGGCGATCGCCGCTCTGGCGCAAGCCGCTCGCGGGCGACGACTGCCGACCCGAGCAGTCGGGCCAGTGGCCAGCGCTCCGTCGTGGTCGGCATTCAGGGTTTGAGCACCGGCAGGACCTCTGCGGCAAACAGATCCAGACTCTCTTGGGCCAATGCGGCCGGGATCCCTCCCATGAGTGGATGGAGAGTCAATGATCCGAAGGTCCGCGCCAACTCGATGCACTCCTCGGGAGTCACGACCGCATACACCCCGCTCGCGCGAACATCCTCGATCGTCGTCGCGCCATGTACGTGCACCACCGACGACTGTCCGGGTCGTTGCCAAGCATCGTAGGACACTGCTTCGTGGAGCGCGTACGGAGCGATCCGCTCCCAATCACGTTCCGGATCCCGAGAGACATGGACGAACCCCGGTGCCTTGGGCGGCAACATCACGAAACCCTGAAATCCGACTTCGGCACAGGTTTCCCGATACGCCTCGGCGATCGCCTGATCGTCACTGGCGGCGGAGAAGAAGCATCGCAGCCGCGCGGCCCGCCGTGCAGCCACCGGGGTGGAACCACCCACCAGAAGAATCGGGCCACCGGGGCTGTGGGGCGTCGGCCGCACTTTGACCTGGCGACCCCGATAGTCGAAATACTCGCCCGTCCAAGCCTGACGCATGACGGTGATGCATTCCTCGAGCAATCCGAAGCGGTCCCGGAAGTCGATTCCCGCCATCTCGAATTCCTCTTGGCGGTACCCGGTTCCGCAGATGACGCTCATGCGACCCCGAGCGATGAGATCCGCCGTCGCCAACTGTTCGGCCAAGCGAACCGGATCGTGCATGATCACCAGGGCCGCCGAGACGTTGATGCCGATCCGTTGCGTGGTGGCTGCCACGGCGGCTGCGATTGTGATCGGGGAGGGCATGAAGCCATCGTCGGTCCCATGATGTTCGGACAGCACGACCATGTCGAGCCCCTGCTCGTCAGCCCAGCGGGCCTGTTCCAGACAGGCGGAGTACTGCTCACTGGCGGTGACTCCGTGGGCCGGGCTTCCGGGCGGTGGGATGCGCAGGTCGTAACGCATGACGATCATGGTCATGGACGACATGTTCGCACACTCCCCCGGGCCGAACCCGGTCGTCGGGATCACACGACGAAGTGCACCTTGATCGCACCAGATGAGCGATCGCCAGCCACGCGAAAGGCCTCCTCGGCCTCGTCGAGTCCGAATCGATGCGTCACCATCACGCGTTCGATGTCGGGGCGACGCGCCAGAACATCGACGGCCGTGGTGAAGTCCTCCTCATCGTGTGTATGGGCATAGAACACCGCCGGTGCGATGGTGACCTCGCGAAGGACCACGTCACGACTCATCGACACCGGGGTCCAAAAGACGCCGAGTTCCACCACCACACCACCGTTGCGACACGCCTGCACCGACCGATCGAAGGCTGATTGGCTGCCGACCGCATCCACGACCAGGTCGTACCGGTCGGTGACTCCGATCCGCGCTCCGAGAGCATCGGCCGCGTCCTGTTGGTGGGAATAGCGAGCCTCGAGATCCACGTCTGCGCCCAGATGTCGAGCCGCAGCGGCCACCGCCAGGCCCACACTGCCTCCCCCGATCACCGCAATCCGCTGCCCCGGCTGCATCACCGAACGACGCAGTCCGTGGACGGCTACGGCGATCGGCTCGACCAGGGCAGCGGCCGAGGGCGGCACATTCGCGGGAACGGGGTAGACCTCGTCGGCATCCACCAAGACCTCCTCGGCGCATCCGCCGTCGATGGTGCCCCCGTGGAACCGCATGAAGGCGTCCCCGCACAGATTTCCCCGACCGGACGAACACGCCGCGCACTGTCCACACCACCCGGTGGGACGCACGGCCACCACCGTGCCGTCGTCGAGGAGCCCACCGAATTCGTGACCGAGGGTCACTCCCCCCAGGCCCTCGGCCAGCATGTGCAGATCACTGCCACAGATTCCCGCCGAGACCACCCGCACCCGGACCCGCCCTTCGGTCGGCTCCCCCGGCCGCGGAACCTCCACCATGGCCACCTGAGAACCAACCCGCCGTACGGCTTTCATCGAGTCATCCCTTCCTCACCATGTCTTTTCCGTGCACTTTTGTGAAATTTAGTGACATCCACCACATGACGAAACTGGCGACATATGTTCCAGTCGTGTCCGAGAGGACACACGACAGAAGGGGAAACAATGTATACCGTTGCGCTTTTCATCGTCATGGCCATCCTGTTGGAGGCAGTCATGACGGTTCTTCGCTCCGTCCTCGACACCTTGAAGGTGGGCGGGACCGTGGCGAAGATCCCGGTCATCGGGGCGAATCTGACATTGCTCATGGCCATTCTGATGGTCTGGGCCATGGGGGACTATGCCCACCTGCTCAGCGGCTGGGGCTGGATGCACGAAGACGATTGGATCAACGTTGTCGCCAACGGCGCCATCATTGCGGGGATGATCCCGCTGAAGGATGCCGTGTTCTCGGCCATCAACAAGGGACTCCGGGCCTAGTCCGCCCCATCCCACCTCCTTGGGCGCGGAAACGTGCCAAAACCTGCCGGATTGGCCCCCATTGCATGGTGGGCCGATCCGGCAGGTCCGCGTTCGAGGTGCTTCACCCGATGCCAGCGGTCAAACTGGCACCATGGCCGATGATCGCCAAGTTCTGTGGGCCGCCGCAACGGACTCTGCGTTGCATCGCTTCGCTTCCCGACACGGATTCTCCTCCTACGGCGATGTCCTTCGGTGGTCATTGGATCAACCCAACGACTTCTGGTTGGCCGCCACCACCGACACGGGAGTCGTCTGGGACGCCGCTCCATCGGTAGCTCTGGCCGATCCGGCCATGCCGGGGGCTCATTGGTTTCCTGGCAGTCGTCTCAACTACGCCGAGAACGTTCTGGCGCCGTGGCGCGATCGCCTCGACCAAACAGCGGTCATCGCCCACAGCCAGACCCGCGCCTCCTCGATTCTCACCGGCGGCGACCTCCTCGACGGCGTTGCCCGATGTGCCGTTGGACTGCGATCGCTCGGAGTGGCCTCCGGGGACCGTGTCGTCGCGTATGCCCCGAACATCCCTGAGACCTTGATCGCATTTCTGGCCACCGCTTCCATCGGCGCCATCTGGTCCAGTTGCGCGCCCGAATTCGGCACCCGCTCGGTCATCGATCGATTCTCCCAGATCGAACCGTCGGTACTGATCGCCATCGATGGCTACGGCTACGGCCGCAAGACATTCGACCGCCGTCGTGAGGTCTCCGAGATCGTCGCTGCACTGCCCACCCTGAAGCACGTGGTCGACATCCCCTACCTCGACGAATCCTCCAGGTCCTCCCCCACGGCGCTCGAATGGGATGTACTGCTTGCCGATAGGTCCGTCCCGTTGGTGACCGAACCCGTCTCGTTCAATCATCCGCTCTACATCTTGTTCAGTTCCGGCACCACCGGATTGCCCAAGGCCATCGTGCACGGACATGGCGGGATCACCGTGGAACACCGCAAGGTGATGATCCTGCATCACGACCTCGGCACGAGCGATCGGCTCATGTGGTTCACCACCACCGGCTGGATGATGTGGAACTACCTGGTGTCGGCACTGACCGCCGGAACCAGCATCGTGCTCTTCGACGGCGATCCGGCGCACCCGAACCTCGACACCTTGTGGGATCTGACGCACGAGACCGACTGCACGGCCCTTGGCGTATCGGCCGGATTCATCATGAACTCCCGAGCTGCCGGCCTGCAGCCACGCGCCGGGCGACTGCGGTGGATCGGCTCCACCGGGTCTCCTCTGCCCACCGAGGGTTACCGCTGGATCAAGGAGACCATGGATGTTCCCGTTGCCTCCATCAGCGGAGGCACCGACGTCTGCAGCGCGTTCGTCGGCTCGTCACCCATGACGCAGGTCTGGGCTGGCGAGATCAGTTGCCGCCTACTGGGCTGCGCGGTCGAGGCCTTCACACCCGACGGGCATTCCTGCCCCACCGGAGACGTGGGCGAATTGGTGGTTACTCAGCCCATGCCCTCGATGCCCATCGGCTTTTGGGGAGACCATGACGGTTCGGCATATCGCCGCGCCTATTTCGAACGATTCCCGGGGATCTGGCACCACGGGGACTGGATCCGCTTCACCGAGGACGGCACATGCGTCATCAGTGGTCGGTCGGATGCCACGTTGAATCGGGGCGGTGTCCGACTCGGGACGAGCGACTTCTATGCGGTGGTGGAAGACATCGACGACATCTTGGACAGTCTCGTCGTGCACCTCGATCATCCTGACGCGGGCGGCGCCATTCACGATGAACTCCACCTCTATGTCGTCCTTCGCCCGGGACCGATTCTGGACGAGCAACGTCGCCGAGAGATACGACTGCGACTGCGGACCGAACTCTCACCGCGCCATGTTCCCGACCTCATCGAGGCAATTCCCGCCGTCCCGCGGACGCTGTCGGGCAAGAAGTTGGAGATTCCCGTGAAGCGACTCCTCCTCGGAGCCCGCGTCAGCGACGTGGTGTCGGAGGGCGCCGTCGCCGACGCGCGAGTGCTCGACCACTTCGTAGGCCGCGCTCGGCAGACCGACTAGGGACGCCGCTCGCGTGCCGCCGGCATCCACTCGGGTCCGGCAGTGTCGTCGATGCGAGAGAGCAGCCGCTGCCCGACGGGCTCGATCAACTCCAGGAATCGATCACAACCCTCCCGACCGAGTCGACGCCAGATGTGCTGACACAACTCGTCCGTGCGGTCCTCGATGCGACGACGCAATTCTTCTCCCGCGGAGTTCACTCGGCCCCTCGCAGCCAGACCACGTCGTTCGAGATCGACGAATGCCGCGGAAATAGCGGCATCGTCAGCACCACGACTGCGAGCGATCCACCCGCCATAGTTGAGGTGGGCATCGTGCAGGAGTCCGGCCTGGACACGATCCACGTCTTCGGCGACCAGAAGAGCGAAGTGGGTGTCTCCCCGCCATTCGCGCAGACAATTGACGGCCAGCCATGCCGACACCAGCGGATCATCAGCACGCGCCGCCTGCCGATGGGCGGCGAAGCACACCCGACCGGCCTCCGGGAGACCATCGACCACAGCCCAGAGCTGGTCCCCGAGAGCCGCCAGTCCGTCGACGATCTCTGGGACGTACCGCCGCAACCCCTCACCCACCGCCTGATTGCGGACGCGCATGATCTCGCTCCACGACGTGTGTTGAGATGCCGTCGTCAGTGAGAACTCGATGAATCCGGGATGGATCGAATAGAACGCCGCTGCCACGGCCTGATGACCGGCTGGAGCCAATGGCGCGGCCCGACTGGCGATGTAGTAGCCCATCCCGTTCGGCACACCAAGAGCCGTGTACAACTCGATGGCTCGCGGATCCCAATAGATCCACCCGATCAGGCGATGCGATGCCAGTCCGGCACGTCGTGATACGTCTTGCCAGTTTGCATTCTCGACGCCGTCACTGATGTGCTCATCCACGTCACCTAGTGTGGCAGGACACATGCGAAGAATTGCCGTCCCCCTGTTCGTTGCCTCCGGAATCCTGACTGGATGCGGAACCTCGAGTGATGCCACCGATCGATCCACCGATCGATCCACCAGTTCCACGATCGTTTCCGCGACATCCACTCCTCAGACGTCCACGTCCGAACAACCCGGTCGCAACATGCGAGGTCTGCGGTACTGCGAGATCCTGCTGCTCTCCCGCACCGATACGGGCCTCGTAGCCGAGGTGTACAACACGTACCCGTTGAACGATTGCCCAGTCGATGCGTGGACCTCACTCGACGCAGCAGCAGTCGCCACGGAGTACGGAGTCCCTTTGGCACTCGTCAACGGTCCTCGCTTCTGGTTGATGGACAACGTGGAGAAGGCCGATCCTGACAGCGTCGTGACACGGGAATTCGGTGGGATAGCCATGAATCGTTATGCGCAAGTGGTGATCGGCAGTCCCGAGACCGCCGGGAGGCCCTATGCACCCCAAGTTGTCGATCGCAAAGCGCGGTTCACGTTTCTCGCTGGCCGAACCATTTTCGTCCTGACAGCGATCGACGGCAGCGAGTACGTCATGCAGAGTTGGAGCCAGCAACGCGACTCAAGCCTGAGCGAGACCGACTTGGAGACGTTGGGATCCCGACTGGAACTCCCGGAAGGCTGGACCTACTCGAGTCGTGTCT
>JBMTPW010000049.1:0-10297 GCA_049444115.1 Ilumatobacteraceae bacterium
GTGCGACGCGGTCTCGTAGGTCCAACCGGCTGCCTCGGCGGCAGCTTTCACGCCGACCGAGATCTCTTCGCACACGGCAACCGAACACTGCACATAGAACAACTTCTGGCCGGTCGGTGCGGCGATGGCTTCGTTCAGCGGCAGGTCGGTGACTGGCTGGAGGAACGCGGCGACGCGGGCCTGCGCGTCCTCGCTGACGCTGCCAGTGCTGTCGGTGTCGGGCGTGGTATCGGCCGGAGCTTCGGTGGTGGCGGCGGCCTCGGTGGTCGAGGTCTCTCCGTCATCACCTCCGCAGGCGGCAATCACCAACGACGACGCCGTCACCGCAGCGAGAACCCACCGGAGGCGGGACGTTGTGGATGTCTTCATGTAGGTATCCCCCTGGATAGTCGAGAGCCAGTGCTCACGGAAGCACGAACGATATCGCGGGCATTTCCCAGTCGCTAGACGGCTGACGACAGGCTCCTCCGGCACGTCCATTAGCGTGGTCCCGTGACGACGCTGCACCCCGACTCCCGTGGCGGCCCGATCGGCATGTTCGATTCGGGATTCGGGGGCCTGACGGTGGCTCGGGCGGTGATCGATCTCCTCGGCCAGGAGGACTTGGTCTACATCGGCGACACCGGCCGGTATCCCTACGGTGACAAACCGCAGGCCGATGTTCGGGCCTACGCTCGTGAATTGGCCTGGAGTCTGGTGCGCGACCATGGCGCCAAAGCAGTTGTGGTGGCCTGCAACACTGCCGCAGCGGCACTTCCGGTTCGGGACTTGCAAGCCGAATTCTCTGCTGCCGGACTGCGAGTGCCGGTGATCGGAGTCATCGAACCTGGGGCACAGTCGTTGGTGCGCGCCACCAAGACCGGCACCGTCGGAGTGATCGGCACCATTGGCACCATCGGATCGGGCGCCTATTCCACAGCGGTCGCCCATGCGGCAGTGGGTGCACGGGTCACACTGGTGAGCGCATCATGTCCGGGTTTCGTGGAATTCGTGGAACGGGGCCGCACGACGGGCGACGAGATCACGGTTCTGGCCGAACGTTTGCTGGCTCCGATCAAGGCTGCGGGTGTGGACGCACTCCTGCTCGGGTGCACCCACTATCCGTTCCTGGCGCGGGTCATCTCGGAGGTCATGGGGAAATCGGTGACGTTGGTCTCGTCGGCGGACGAAACTGCCTTCGCTCTGCGGGATCGATTGCAACAGGCAGCCATGCTGCGTCCGGGCGGAGCAGGTCCGGGTCGTCATCTGTTCTTGTCGAGTGGTGACGTGGCCTGGTTCCGCGATCTGGGAAGTCGACTTCTCGGACCCGAGCTGCTCGAGGCTGGATCGTGGCAACTCTCGACGTCGACCGCCGACTTCCTGGCAGCGTCTCGGTCCAGTGCCTCCGTCCCGTGACCGGACGTGATCACCGAAACCATCCAACCCAACCACCATCGAGGAACCAAGAACATGACCCCATCCGTTACCAGAGTCGATGGCCGCCACACCGATGAGTTGCGGCCGATTTCGTTCGAACGCGATTTCACCGAGATGTCGGCCGGGAGTGTGCTCGTGACTTTCGGTCGCACTCGCGTTCTCTGCACCGCCAGCATCGACGACGATGTTCCGCGCTGGATGAAGGGAAGCGGCAAAGGGTGGGTGACCGCGGAGTACTCCATGCTTCCGGGTTCCTCGAGTGAGCGCGTGGATCGGGAGGCAGCCAAAGGAAAGCAGAGCGGTCGCACCGTGGAGATCCAACGACTGATCGGACGGAGTTTGCGGGCTGCGTGCGATATGACCCTTCTCGGCGAACGCCAAGTAGTGGTCGACTGCGACGTCCTCCAGGCCGACGGTGGAACGCGCACCGCCAGTATCTGTGGCGGGTATTTGGCCCTGCACGACGCGTTGAGCAGGGCGATGCACCCCGGTGCGGTGACCGAACATCCACTGGCAGTCCATCCCTTGACATCGTTGTGTGCGGCGGTGAGCGTCGGAATCGTGGACGGTGTTCCGGTCATCGATCTGCCCTATGTCGAAGACAGCGGAGCCGAAGTGGACATGAACATCGTCATGTTGCGCGACAAGAACACCCACGTCAGCAGATTCGTCGAAGTCCAGGGAACCGCCGAGGGCATGGCCTTCACCCGCGGGGAGTTGGACTCCTTGCTCGGATTGGCCGAGGAAGGTTTGGCGCAGATCTTCGAGTTGCAGGCCGAATTGTTGGCCACCTTGCCGAGCCGACGGTGACGCAGAACCGACTTCTCTGCGCGTCGGCCAATCCGCACAAGGTGCGCGAGATCGAGTTCTTGTTGAAAGGGGCCGTCACCCTGGTGCCCCGACCGGCCGGGTTGCCAGAGGTGGTCGAAGACGCCGACACATTGATCGGTAATGCACGACTCAAGGCTCGAGCGGTCATGGCGAGCCGCGAAAACGGCCAGAACCTGGCCGCGGTCGCCGACGACACCGGCCTCTATGTCGAGGCCCTACCCGGAGCGCTCGGGGTTCGCACTGCTCGCTACGCCGTCGATGATCCGCTCCATGCCACCGATCCGGACCGGGCGAATCGACGCAAGCTCCTCCGATCTCTCGCCGACGCCGGGTGTCTCGAGACGGTGAACCGCCGGGCTCACTTCGTCACCGTGGCTCTGGTCTGCTTCCCCGACGGTGCCGAACTCGTGGCCGAAGGTCGTTGCGACGGGCACATTGCCGTGAGCGAACGCGGTTCGACGGGATTCGGCTTCGATCCGCTCTTCGTTCCCGACGGGGTCGATGGATCCCCGGGCTCTGCAACCTTTGCCGAGTTGGGTGACGAGGCGAAGAACGCGTCCTCTCATCGTGCTCGGGCGTTTCGGGCTCTGGCTGAATTGCTGACGGAGCGCGCTCGCTGAGATCTGGCGTCCGGTCCGGTCAGGCGCTTCCCGTGGACCAGCCCCGCAAATCGACCGGCCATTGATCGAGAACGGTTCCATCGGCATCGGTGGACGACACGAGATACATCGTCTCGTGCATGGCCACCGTGGGATCCACGTGGGCCGGAACGACGAGAACCTTGTCGCCGGTACGTACTCGGCCACCACCGTCTGGAGCGAACGTGGTGTGTTCGTCACTGCAGAACCAGACTGTGGCACCCGGGATGGCGGGATTGCCGTGATCCATGCCGAGTGCTTTGAGACCCACGTCCGCCACCGCCCATGAATGGCGAGACGAGATGACCGTGCCGAGGACGTACAGCGCCTGGGAGAACGGCAACCCGAGCGACCCGTAGTGGGTGTCCATCAGTGCGTAACTCCCGGCTTGTACTTCGGTGATCCGACGCAGGACATCATCACCGTCGAACAGATGGAAGGTTCCGGTTCCACCGGCGGAGACCACGGTGCATTCCGTGTCGTCACCGACGGCGGCGAGGGCGTCGGTCAGGAGCGACATGGATTCGCGCACCAGTCGCCCCTTGGATTCGTCATCGGGCAGAGCCATGAGATGTCCCTCGTAACCCATCACGCCGCGAACAACGAGGCCGGAGCGGCGCGCCAGGTCGGCCAGCGCGCCAGCCTCACCCGGGTCGCAACCACACCGCGGCAAGCCGACGTTCACGTCGATCAACACCTCGCTGAGGCCGGCTCGGGCCGCCGCAGTGACGGTCTCGGGAGAATCCACCGCCACGGTGATCCGGGCGCGATCTCCGACTGCTGCCATATCTGCCAGGCGCCGGGGGTCGAGGCATTCGTTGGCCAGGAGAAGATCGAATCCGAGTCCGGCGCGGGCCATACCGACGACTTCACGGGGCGTGGCGCAGGTGAAGGCCCGATGACCGAGGCGCTCTTGTTCCCGGGCCAGCGACGTGCACTTGTGCGCCTTCACATGTGGCCGCAGGGACAGTCCGGGCCTGGTCTTGGCCATGACCGCCAGATTGGAGCGGAAGGACCGTTCATCCACGATCAGAGCCGGCGTGGGCAGATCACCGACGCGCCTGGTTGCCATGGCGCCATGTTCGCACACGTGCGGTGGTGCGGGCGGAGGGACTTGAACCCACACCCCTTTCGGGACAGGAACCTAAATCCTGCGCGTCTGCCAGTTTCGCCACGCCCGCAGCGGCCCCGTTCCGGAAGCGAATCCGGCATCGACGAGGTTACGGGATCCGGACATTCCGGCGACACTCGGATCTTTCCGACGATGTGATGGGCGGATATTCCCGGTCGATGGAATGGGACAGAACTGTCTCGCCATCGGAAACACCTGACAGACTGGCGCAGTGACAGTTCTCGCCCGCTCCGATGAAGCCGCATTGGCCCTGGAGAATCAATTCGGTCTCGCTGATCGGATCATCGACGAATCGGCTCTGCAACGTACCGTGCAGCGGTTCCGCGAGCAGGGGATCCGACTTCCCACCTTCGCCGAGTTGGCCGATCCAGCGCGGATCGACCCGGCGCATGTGGGTGATGCCGACCCGCAGGGACCCGACGCCCGAAATCTGTGGCGCGTCCATTGGTACAACGACCTGCATGGACGTCGGGTATCGGTGCCGCAACACGTGGTCCTCCCGCCTGCGTTGACCGGTGTCCCCAACCCGATCATCGTGGTCTTCGGCGATCGCTTTCCGATGATCACGGCCCACAAGGTCTTGGCCGCCTATTCATGTTTGGCACCGCGGGTGGTCACCGGCCAATTCGATCCCACGTACCACCGGGCCATTTGGCCTTCCACGGGCAACTACGCCCGCGGCGGTGTGGCCATCAGTCGCATCATGGGATGCCGCGGTGTGGCCATTCTCCCGGCAGGAATGAGCCAGGAGAGATTCGATTGGCTCGATCGTTGGTGCACGAATCCCGCCGAGGACGTCATCCGCACCGTCGGAACCGAGAGCAACGTCAAGGAGATCTACGACGCATGCAACGAGTTGGATCGCGATCCGGTGAACTTCATCTTCAATCAGTTCTGCGAGTTCTCGAACCATCTGGGTCACTTCGAAGTCACCGGACGTGCTCTTGGTCACGTCTTCGAGACCGTGCGCGACGACTTCGAGAAGCATGGTCGCGATCTGCAGTTGGCGGCCTTCACGTCGGCGACCGGCTCGGCGGGAACGATCGCCGCCGGTGACCGCCTGAAGCAGGATTTCGGGGCGCGCATCGTGGCCGTGGAAGCACTCGAGTGCCCGACGATGCTCGAGAACGGTTTCGGGGAACACAACATTCAGGGCATCGGTGACAAGCACATACCGTTGATCCACAACGTGATGAACAGCGATGTCGTCTGCGCCATCAGCGATCGCGCCACCGACGAGTTGGACGTGTTGTTCAATTCGGCAGCCGGCAGGGAGTTCCTGACTCGCAAGAAGGGCCTCGACGCTGATCTCGTCTCGGCGCTCGAGCATTTCGGGTTCTCCTCGATCTGCAACACATTGGCGGCCATCAAGACGTCGAAGTTGCTGAATCTCGGTCCGGACGAGGCCGTGATCACGGTCGCCACTGACGGTGGTGCCTTGTATCCGAGTTCCCGTGTCAAGACACTGGCCGACAGGTTCGGCGGTGAGATGCAGGCCGATGATGCCGCCGAAGTGTTCGGGCGCCATCTCGGTCACGTCACCACCGAGGACATGATCGAGTGCACTGAGCGCGACCGCAATCGGATCTTCAACCTCGGTTACTACACCTGGGTCGAACAACAGGGAACTCCTTTCGAGTTGTTCGAATCCCGGCGTCATCAATCCTTCTGGACCGGCTTGCGTCGCTACCTTCCGGTCTGGGACGAGATGATCACGGAGTTCAACCACCGAGTGTCCGCCGGCTGAACCGCAGATGGCCGTCATCGGTTGGCAGTGCGCGGCCTGCGGGACCGGAGTTCCCATTGCCACGGTGCTTCCGTGGCGATGTCCTCGTGAAGACGGCGATCGTCATCATGTCCTTTTGATCCAGGACGATGGAGGCACTTTCGTATCCGATGACGACGAAGTCAATCCGTTCGTCCGGTATCGAACCCAGATGGCCTGGTGGGCATTCGGTCGCTCCCGAGGAATGGGAGACGACGATCTGGTGGGTCTGGTGGTGGACGCCGACGAATGCGTGGCCGAGGTTGCCGGAATCGGATTCGAGACGACTCCGTTGGCTCGTGCCGATGAACTCAGCGCCGCTCTCTCCTTCGTGTCCCACGGAGGCATCTGGATCAAGGACGAAACCGGCAACGTCGCCGGAAGTCAGAAGGCGCGCCATTTGCATTCGATCCTGTTGCATCTGGTGATCGCCGAAGAGCTGGGACTCGCGCCGTGGTCCGAGGAGCGACCTCCGCTGGCCATCGCTTCGTGCGGGAACGCAGCCATCGCTGCATCCACGCTCGCCCGAGCCCTCGACTGGCCGATCCAGGTCTTCATTCCCGAATGGGCCGGAGGATCGGTGGTTGCCACACTCGAGGGTCTCGGGGCGGAGGTCACGAGGTGTGGGCGTCTCGACGCCGAAGGTCCCGGGGACCCGACTCTGCTCGCATTTCGCGCCGCGGTGGAGCGGGGAGCGATTCCGTTCAGCGTGCAGGGTCCGGAGAATGCATTGTGTCTCGATGGAGGTCGCACCATCGGATGGGAAATGGCCGATCAGTTCCGGGCCATGGGGATCGGTGCACTCGATGCCGTTTTCGTCCAGGTGGGTGGCGGAGCCTTTGCGGCCTCGGTTTCCCGAGGACTGGCCGAGTCGGATTTTTCCGCTCCCTTGTATGCGGTGCAGACCGCTGGTTGTTCACCACTTGCACGGGCATGGGCCAGTGCGCGCACCGATGACCGCCCGGCGGCCCATTGGGCGGACCACATGTGGCCGTGGGAAACCGAACCGCGTTCTTTGGCCGATGGCATTCTCGACGACGAGACCTACGACTGGGTCGCTGATGTCGAACAAATTCGCACCACTTCAGGCACCGTCCTTGTGGTCGACGAACAACAGGAGGCCGCCGCCGCCGACATGGGACCTCGTCTCACGGGTATCGACGCGAGTCCCACTGGTACCGCCGGACTCGCGGGCGTCTTGTCCACTCGATCGTCGCTCGACGACGGGGCCAGGGTCGCGGTGGTCTTCTCGGGTATCAGGCGCGAGTGACCTCGCGAAGGAGTCCGTCCTCCACGTCGTAGACGAAGCCGCGGATGCGGTCCTTGTGCACGATGAAGGGACTCTGCTCCAGGCGTCGCATGTTCTGAGCGACACTGCGATAGGGATCGACGAAGGACTCGACCGCCCACCACGGCCTGATTCCACATTCATCTTCGATCTCCTGTTTGAACTCGTCCTCGGTGACATGCTGGAGGCCGCAGTCGGTGTGGTGGACGAGCAGGATCTCTCTCGTCTCCAGTCTTCTTTGGGAGACCACCAACGATCGGATCACGTCATCGGTCACCACTCCTCCAGCATTGCGGATGATGTGGGCATCACCGTGATCCATGCCGAGAAGCTGGAACATGTCCATGCGACTGTCCATGCAGGCCACGACGGCCAGGTGCCGGCGTGGAATGAGTCGGAGTCCGTGATCCGGAAAGGATGCGGCAAAGGCACGGTTGTAGCCCAGAAGTTCGTCGGCGTTGGGATGTCCGTCGTTCGCCGACGACTCGTTGGGGTTTGCTCTGCCCGTGGACACGTCCCTCATTCTGCCCGAGCGACGGTAACCTCACCTCATGACAACGGACCTCGTGACCTCGGACATGACGTTCGGACGTGCGACGAGCACTCCGTCCGCGCTCGATTCGGCCGATTCGGCAGGCCGTCAGGACATCTTCACTCGTCTGCTCAAGAACCGGGTCGTCATGCTCGGAACCGACGTCAACGACGACATCGCCAATCAGATCTGCGCGCAGCTTCTGTACTTGGAAGGCGAGGATCCCGAAACCGACATCTGGCTGTACATCAACTCACCTGGTGGATCGGTCACCGCAGGAATGGCCATCTACGACACCATGCAGTTCGTGAGCTGCGACGTCGCCACGGTCTGTATGGGTCTGGCGGCATCGATGGGCCAGTTCCTCTTGACCGCCGGAGCCAATGGCAAGCGCTACACACTCCCGAACGCCCGGATCATGATGCATCAGCCCCTGGCCGGACTGCGGGGCCAGGCCACTGACATCTCCATTCAGGTGGAACAATTGGCCTACACCAAGCGTCGTATGGCCGAGTTGACGGCCCATCACTCGGGCCAGACGCTGGAGCGCATTCAGGCCGATGCCGAACGTGATCGCTGGTTCACTGCTGAACAGGCCAAAGAGTACGGCCTGGTCGACAAGGTCATCCTGAAGCGCGGCGAAATCCTCTGATCGCGTCACCGTGACGCCACCGTGACACCACGGTGACGCGCCGTGAATCACGGGACGTAGGCGCCCTCGAGCCCGATGACATCGGGCATCTGGAATCCACAGGTGGCCTCGACCCAGCGTTCGATGTCCCGTGCCGGCCTTTCGGTTCGATAGGCGGCGTCGGCGACGGCCTGTGTGCTGGCCGGATCCAGCGGATCGCTGTCGGCGGCCATTTCGACCAGATCGGTGAGGGCCTGCCACTCCTCTTCGATGGCGACGGGCGTGATGGAGTTCAAGTCCTTGAACCGATTCACCAGTGAACCGACCTCGTCGTTCGTGGCTGGTTCGGCGGTGAGATCGCCCAGGACCGAATTCAATTCTCCACAGAAACGATTGGCACTGCGGTCGGTGTCACTGCACGAGCTGGCCAGCGAAGCAGCGAGCAGCAACACCGCACTGGTCGAAGCGATTGCGAACACTGGCCGACGCGGCATGTCAGCAGTCTTTCAGGCGCGTTCGACGGTGTGGGGTCACCGTCGTCGTCGATGTCGTTCCCACCTTCCAGGTAGCCGTCGAACAGGAGGACCGTTCACCATGGCTCTTTGCAGTGTGGCATCGGCTGGAATCAATGGTGGTCTGGGCCATTCGGTCACCGTCGAAGTGCACATCGGTCAGGGCCTTCCGACATTCACCATTCTCGGTCGGCCCGACGATGTCTGCCGCGAAGCGCGAGATCGAATCCGGGCCGCGGTGATCAACAGCGGTTTCGAATGGCCCGGTCGTCGCATCACCATGAATCTCCATCCGTCGAGTCGACGCAAAGTGGGTACCACTCTCGATGTGGCCATGGCCGTGGCGCTCTTGATCGGAGACGATCAACTCCCACCCGAATGTGCCGCAGGGTCGATGTTTCTCGGCGAACTTGCGCTCGATGGCCGTATTCGCCCACTTGCGGCGGTCGCGCCGATGGTGATGGCCGGAAGGATCGATTCACCAAGCGGAGAGATTCAGCGCGTGATCGTGCCGCAGGGCAATGTGGCCGAAGCGCAACTCGTCGGCAATGTCGCGGTTCGCTCCAGTGGTTCTCTGCGTCAATTGGTTCGCTGCCTCGTCGGTGACGAGCCGTGGCCGACGAATCCCGCCGGCCCGGAAGGAGATTTCGCGCCCGGAGCGTCGCGCCCAATCGATGACGAGTCCGGTCTCCGGCTCGACCTCGCCGACGTTCGCGGCCAGAGTGCCGGACGGCTGGGAGTGGAACTGTCGGCCGGAGGTGGTCATCACCTGCTCTTGGTTGGTCCCCCCGGATCCGGTAAGACCATGCTGGCCCAACGTCTGCCGGGCCTGCTGCCACCTCTCGACGACCAGACGGCTCTCGAGGCCACCCTGGTGCGGTCGTCGGTTCAAGGCGATGGCAGGCTCGTGCGTGATCCACCCATGCGTGCTCCTCACCATTCGGCGAGCACCGTTTCCATCGTTGGAGGGGGAAGTTCCACTCTTCGACCGGGAGAGGTGAGCCTCGCCCATGGAGGGGTTCTCTTCCTGGACGAACTGGGGGAATTCGCACCGGCAACGCTCGACGGTCTGCGACAGCCCCTCGAATCCGGGGTGATTCACATCGCTCGCGCCGAGACCCGCGCCGAATTGCCGGCTCGGTTCATCCTGGTCGGAGCTACGAATCCGTGCCCGTGCGGAAATGGAGCCCCTGGACGCTGTGCGTGCGATGAAGGAGCCCTGGCCAGGTACCGTCGGCGATTCAGCGGCCCACTGTTGGACCGTTTCGATCTGCGGGTGCTGGTGAGTCGGCCTTCGGTGGAGGAATTGTTGGATGCCCCGGCCGGGGAATCGTCGACCGCGGTCCGGGAGCGGGTGGCCGCCACCCGGCGCCTGGCCATGGAACGACAGGGTTTCCTCAATGCGCAACTCGTCGGGGAGGCCCTCGAGGTCCATGCCCAGGTCGATCCGGCCGGCCGGGATCTGTTGCGCCGGGAATTGGCGGCCGGTCGTCTGAGTGGGCGCGGCCTTCACCGTGTCCGGCGCGTGGCTCGCACCCTGGCCGACCGACGC
>JBMTPW010000050.1:0-10294 GCA_049444115.1 Ilumatobacteraceae bacterium
GGTCTTGTCGTACAGCACCAGCACGATTCGGGTCGACACGATCTCGATCTATCGCAAGCTCTCCGTGAAGGGCCGAGCTGACGCCGTGGCCAAAGCGATCGCCCTGGGTCTCCTACCGGGGTTCGAAATCTCGGCTTGACTCCGGCCGGGTCGACGGAAACAACCATTGGCTAGGGAGCCGGTCATCCTCGCCGGTGGTTGCACTATGTGAGTCTGGCGGCAGGGCCCGGAGTGATTTCGACAGCCACTTGATCCTTCTTTCCCGGCAACGCCATCACCAGCCGAGCCAAGAGGTAGCGCTTCTTCTTTGCGGCCATCACGGGAGCGAGTTCGTCCTTCGACAGGACGCGGGCCGTCCCCGTGAAGACGGGACCGATCACCTTTCCCCGCTGGGTGCACACTGCGAATCGGACGGTCGGATCATTGCGAATTCGCTTGATCTTCCATGCGCCCGCTTCGGTGGTGAAATAGATCTTGTCGTCGATGACATTGAACCAGATTGGCGTCGCGACCGGCGTGCCATCCCGCTTGAACGTCACCACCTAAATACATCGCGCCGCTGCCACCGCCGAGATGGCATTGTTTTCCATCGTCATTTCTTGTTTCTCCCTTTTGCTTGACTTGGATGAGAGCTGACCGCCGGATCGTCACACTTCAATTGGATTTCCCCGAAGGCCTCGAGGATCTGCTGGCGAAGCCAACGATGACCAGCATCAAGGTCGTCTCGAACATGCCAAATGAGGTTCAGGTCGAATGTCGGGAGCGTGAGCGGGATTTCCAAGGCCCGGATGGGAAGCGTTCGCGCCATCACCGAGACGACGGACGAGGGAAGCGAGCCCACGAGATCCGTGGCCGCAACGAGATGCGCGGCGACCACGAAACTGGTGATTGTCGTCGTGTGCTCCCTCTCGAGACCCAACTCCGCAAGGGCGGCATCGATCGGGCCGCGTCTCTTTCCCTTGGGAGACACCGTCACGTGTCGAGCTGCGGCATACCTCTGTGGAGTCAATCGCCCGGAAAGGAGCGGATGATCATCCCTGACTGCCGCAACGAATCGATCGGTGAGGATGACTTCCGAGACCACGTCATGATGCGCGTCGATGTGGGCGTCGATGCGGAGATCGAGCGTGGCGGCCCGGAACCGCCCGATGGCATCGCTGACGTCCGAGACGAAGTCGATGTCAACTCCTGGTGCCTCTTCTCGCAATCGCGTGATCAACGGGAGCGCCAGGGCGGCAACGATGGCGTCGTCGGCGCAGATCGTGAAACGTCGCTCGATCACCCCTGGGTCAGTCGACAGGCTGGGTCTGAGGACGGCCACAGCAGCGTCGAGTGCACGGCGAGCGGGTTCGCGGAGGCTGATGGCGACGTCCGTGGGCACCATCGACCGCCCGGCGCGGACGAACAGAGGATCACCGACGACGTGCCGGAGGCGAGCGAGGGATCGCGACACGGCCGGAGGCGAGAGATGGAGCACCTTGGCTGCGCCGGCCACCGAGCCGTTCTCGAGGAGAGCATCGAGGACTCGCAACAAGTTCAGGTCGATTCCGGCGTCGGTCACCATCACCATCCTCCCATAGGTCTCAACCGGGCGGCAGGAACCCGGCGCCCGACCGCTTCTTCAGTAGGCGAACCAGGTTCCGTCGGTGAGCCCACACGTGCGGGACCACCGCGACCATGGCGACGATGGAGAGAGGACCGTGGGCGAGCGCGTATCCATTGCCGCCGACCCAATAGATCAGACCCGTCACCGTGGAGGCCGCCATCAACAGGGCCACAGTGTGATTCGCAAAGAACTTCGACCGACTCCTCGGTCGTCGATATGCAATCCAGTTGTGCTTGGCGTGATGCAAGACCACGAGTGTGAAAACCACAGACACCATCGAGTGCAGCAGCGGTCCGTTCTCGTGGGTCAGGAAGGAGGCGATGAAGGTCGCCAGCAACGCGACATCCGCGATCACACGTTCGGTCCGAGCGTTCATCGGACAGCCACGCTCACTTCCAGTCCATCGTCCACCGGAAGGGATGCCGACACGAACCGCTCCGGATTTCCTCTCACATAGGCGAGGTAGTCGGCGCACAGGTCCGGCAGGAGTGTCGTATCGTCGGCGACCACGAGAGCCCCTGGAACCAGGTGGTCCTCGAGCATCTGCAAGAGCGGCAGATAGAGCCCCTTCCATCCGTCGAGGAACAGCAGACTGATCGGCTCGTCAAGATCAGCGAGGGAGGCGAAGGCGTCACCCTCGCGGAGGTCCACTTGGGTGGCAAGGCCCGCTGCCTCGAAATTCGCCCGGGCTGCCGCGGCCTTCTTCGGCTCGGCTTCGGTCGTGATGACGGGTAGCCCACCCTGCTCGATGGTTGCGGCCAGGTACAACGTCGACAGACCGTGGGAAGTGCCGAATTCGACAATTCTGCCATCTGGTCGCGCCAGTGCCAGGAGGTGAACAAACCGTCCGACGGTGGGACTGATCGGGATATAGGCGTCAGCCAGGAGATCCGACATGTCCTGATCGGTTTTCGCACCTCGCTCAACCGCCGCGGTCAGGACACCCGGAAGCACTTTTCCGTCATTGGCCTCTGCCTGCGCGTGGAGGGACTCGAGAAGACCTGCGAGTCGGGGTTCATCGATCCGGGATATCCGACGTGTTTCCATGGTGACATCCTGAGGGAATTCCGGCCACTCGGAAACTGAAACGATTCGAAGCCTGAGTTGCGCTGAACGCAATGATCACGAGATCCGTCGGACTGCAACGGGCAGTTCTCCGCCCGAATCTCGACGCTCCTCCCGGACCAAATGAATGAGGCCCAGGGGTTCATCCCTGGGCCTCATTCGAATGGAGCGGATGACGAGATTCGAACTCGCGACCCTCACCTTGGCAAGGTGATGCTCTACCAGCTGAGCCACATCCGCAGGATCGCTGAATTGTACCGTCGAAATCTAGCGAGGGTCGCTCAACCGACCAACTCCCCGACTTCCTGACGACGAGGGCGGTCCCGGACCGTAGCCGCAAGTCCGCCAAAAACCAGGACGGCCCCGATCATCTGCCAACCGGCCAATTCTTGGTCGTAGACCAACCACGCACCGATGCAGGACACCACTGGACTCCCCAGGGTCAACAACGAGGTCGTTCCGACGGGCAAGTGGCGACTGGCCCAGGTGATCAGGCCGTGGCCGATGATCCCCGGCCCCGCCACCATGCCGGCCAAATACACGAGATCGCGCCCGGCGAACTCACCAACATCGGAACCGACGACGAGACAGAAGGGAGTGATCACGAACACGCCGGCCAAGAACGACCAACCGTCCACATTGTCATTGCGCTGAGCTTTCAGATTCATGAAGTACACGGTGAAGCACAACAGGTTGGCCGCCGCCCAAACATCACCCCGGATCGATGCTCCCGAGGTGTTGCTGCCGTTCAAGATGACCAGAGCCAGTCCGGCGAAGGCCATGATCGCCGCCGGGATCTTGGCCGGGTCGCTGCGTTCACCGACGAATCGATTGATGCCCAGCAGAACGAGGGCCGGAGTCAATGCACCGATCAGGGTTGCGTGAGCGATGGACGTGGTGCGCACGGCGACGAATCCCATCAGCATCGACGCCCCGAAGAACACTCCTGGAAAGACACAGCGGCGAAGTATCTGCCAAGTCAGGGGTTGTCCCCACAAACGGGCGGCGATGAGCATCGTCGGTACACCCAACCACATGCGATAGAGCGCCACCGTGTACCCGGACACGCTCATTCCTCGCACCAGAAGTGGTCCGATTCCCCAGGCGATGACCGCCACCAGAACTGCAGGAACGGCCGACTTGTGAGCCGTCGCCGCAGGCGGCGCCATCAGGCGCCCGCGGCGGGGCGTAGATCGACGCGGAAAGTCAAGACGCCGTCTTCGATGCTGGCGGTCGATCCGCCGATGAGGGCGAAATCCCGAAAGTCGGTATTGGCCTGTTCGATGAACTTTTGTCGTTCTTCTCCGGCCACTGGCGGCAGCGGACGTTTCTTCACGGCTTCGGCGCGCTGGCGAAAGCGCTCGATCATGGCATCGAGATCCAATTCGGACATGGGGGAAACGCTACTCGCCGTTGGACCGACGGTGCCGTTTCCATCGGGTTCGCTTCTGCGTTTCCGAGAGTTCGGCGAGAGAGGCCAGAGCTTCGGGATCGGGTACCGTATTGCGCCAGTACCACACCGTGATCGCCGCAAGCGCGAGAGCTGCCAGCACCAGCAGAACGGTGATCACCAGCACCGTCGCCGTGCTCCCCGAGTCGCTCACTTCGGTGGTGTCCACTGCGGCCACCAACCGAGCGGTCCGGTCCAGCGGTGCGAGAGCAATCGACATCGCTCCCAGTCTCACTGCTTCACTTACGATCGCCAACCTGCAGGTATCCATCGACCTCAACGGCCGATGGACCCTCGGCGTTGGTGGACAGGACAGATGAAACTCGTCCTCCCGGCCACGACGATTCTTTCGAGGGGCGCCCCATCGATTGGGCAGGGAGCACCTGGTCGACGCAAGGAGACGGCCAGAAGTCCGGTGTGACTTCCCCCGCGTTCCAGCAATTCGGGCAGGACTTCCATCATCGTCCGATGCACCGTGCGCAGTCCAAGTTCGCCGAAATCGGCCACGCGACAGCGAGGATCCGCCCCCACGCGGAAGAGGATTTCGTCCACCAACATGTTGCCCAGCCCGGCCAGCACCTGCTGATCAAGGAGCGCCGCCTTGATCGCCCGCCGGTCCGCGGCACCGACCTGCCGAACGAATTCGCCATCGGTCAGGGCGAGCACGTCGGGCCCCAACCGTCGGAGAGCCGGATCGATGCCGAGGCGTACCCTGCTGAATCGCCGGGGATCAGAAATGACCAGTGACCCTCGATCGAACTCGAGTGCGAACCGTTGCCACCGCTGGTCGTCGGAGGCCCCGTAGACGAGCGCGTCGATGCCGGCCCGACCATCCACGATCAACCGACCGGTCATCCCGAAATGAAGGTCGATTGCGTCTTCTCCGGCGTCCGACGACTCGAATGCGATGGTCAAGACCTTGCCGTGGCGATGCACACCCCCCACCGTTGTCCCACGGAGCATCCCAAGACCTCCGGCAGGTGACACCACGATCGGGTCGTCATCGCGGATCGCGATCACTCGCCGCCCGACGATGCCAAGCGCCGCTCGTCGATACATTTCGACCTCCAGCACTTCGGGCATCGCCACAGTATGGCCTGCGTCGCAATCCCCGGTCCGGCGAATGGCGAGAAGCCAACGCGAATGCGACACTGGAGCATGGTTGATGCGCTCACCACTGCCATCGCTCTGGCGATTTTCGGTGGGCTCGTCTGGCTGGCCTATCGCATCGAGCCGCATTGGGCCAGCAAGGACGGCCGACGGATGATTGCTCGAGTGCAACCTCTTGGAGGTCGGGACGAACCCAGCGGACGATGGCGGGAAATGCGGGCCTCCATCGACGGCGGGACCATCACCCTGTCCTCACGCGGGCTCGGGTCCTTGAGTCTGCGTGGCACCTATCGGGTGCGCGGCAAGAGTTCTCAGCCTCCGAAACGCCGAGCCATCTACATCCTGGAAGGCGAGCGTCGACTCCTGTTGCGAATCCCCTCCAACAGTCGCGCCATCCCCGCACTCGACGCCATGATCGGATCGACCACCTGACGACCGTCAGGCGAACCTGTCAGTCGAGCGATTCCAGGAAATGTCTGATGGGAGGGCCCATCTGATCGACGTCGATCAGGAATGCATCGTGCCCATGCGGTGAGTCGATCTCGACGTGAGTGGTGCGGCCACCGTTGGCGGCGACCATGTCGCGAATCAGCAACTGCTGGTACTCGGGGTAGAGGAAATCACTCCAGATACCCATGGTCAAAGTCGGGACCGTGATGCGAGCCATGGCCGCCACCAAACTGCTGCGACCGCGCGCCACATCGTGCAGGTCCATGGCCTTGCCGATGACCATGTAACTATTGGCATCGAAGCGACGTACGAGTTTCAAGCCGTGGTACTCGAGATAACGCTCCACCTCGAATTGGCTCTCCAGCGACTTCATGGATCCGGAGTCGGCCCCCACCATGTCGCGCCCGAAGCGGTCGGTGAAGGCGTTGTCACTGCGGAAGGTGACCTGGGCCACCATGCGCGCCGTGGCCAACCCCTCGTGCGGCCCCTCACCCGGATCGGCGTCGTAGTAGTCGCCGCCATTCCAGCAGGGATCGTTGCGGATGGCCCGTCGGCCAATGGCGCCCCAGGCAATCTGCTGTGCCGATGCCTGCACGCACGTGGCGATCGGAGCCACTGAACGGACGCGGTCGGGGAATGTGGTGGCCCATTCGAGGGCTTGCATGCCGCCCATGGATCCGCCGATGACGCTGTGCCAGACGGCGATTCCCAGATGATCGGCCAGACGCGCCTGGACCCGCACCATGTCGCGAATGGTGACCACTGGAAAGCGCGATCCGTATGGTCGTCCGTCATCGGGATGCGGTGATGCCGGACCGGTCGATCCCTGGCAGCCACCAAGAACGTTGGCGCACACCACGAACCATTGATCGGTGTCGATGGCGAGACCGGGACCCACGACTCCTTCCCACCAACCAGGAGTGGCATGGCCAACGGACGCCGGTCCACTGGCGTGGCTGTCACCGGTCCAGGCATGGCACAACAGCACTGCGTTGCTCGCCCGGTCGTCGAGAGTGCCCCAGGTTTCGTACGCGACCGTCACCTCGGCCATGACGGCCCCCGTGTCGAGCGCGACCTTGCGACCGGCCGGCGTGGTGAAGAACTTCCGCTGGCCCACCGGGTCACCCGGACGCCATGCACCGGAAACCGGTGGGATGGGTGTGGGTGGCATCGGGACTCCTCGGTGGCGGCGATTCAGTTGGATCTGTTCGACTAGACCTGCTCACCAGAAAGCCTTCGTTGCCGACGATGTCGACCCCATCCCCGACCAACGGTCAGGAGGCACCTTGGGGCTTCCGCCCAGGTTGCCGGGTCCGACGAATCGGACCTCTCCGGATGAACGGCCACAGACTAGCGATGGGATCGCCAGTTCCCACCGTCACCGACGGTAGCGGGCCTCGTTCGCCAGATGTTCGGGCAGACCCACGATGTCGGTGAATCCGTCGAAGGAGACCAGTGACTCGAGGCAGTCGCGCATGGTGCCGGCGGTCGCCAATTGCGCCGCAGCATCTTGAATCGCCTTGGTGGCGGCCAGGAGCAGGCTGAGCGGAGACACGATGAGACGGAATCCGAGGTCGGCCAACTCCGCCGGTGTCAACAGTGGTGTCCGACCCTTCTCCACCATGTTGGCCACCAAGGTGACGTCGGGGAGTTCTCGGGCGATCCGCTCCATCTCGGCCGCGGATTCGGGGGCTTCCACGAAGACGGCGTCCACTCCCAGATCCCGGGCCATCTTCCCTCTCTCCACGGCATCGTCGAGTGAGATGGCGGCTCGAGCATCGGTTCGAGCGGTCACGAACAGATGCGACCGATGGTCCAAGGCGGCCCGCAACTTGGACAACCACTCATCGCTATCGACGACACGCTTGTCGCTCATGTGCCCGCACTTCTTGGGCCAGACCTGATCTTCCAGGAACAGTCCGGCGGCCCCGGCCTCCTCCCACATCTCCACGGTCCGCATCACATTGGCGGCATTGCCGTAGCCGGTGTCGGCATCGACGATGCAGTTCAACATCGGTGCAGCGGCACAGACACGGCGAGCCACATCGGCCATTTCGGGTTGCGTGAGATATCCCACATCGGGTCGACCGAGCAACGTTCCCGACACCGCGAATCCGGAGACGAAGGCGGTCGAGAACCCGGCGGTCGCGACCAGACGGGCGGAGAGCGCATCCCAGACACCGGGCATGAGTACCGACTCGCGGTTCTGGAGACGATTGCGAAGATCGGCGGCGCGCGCTGCGCCGTGGGGACGGGACTCCATGATCATGAACGGCCAAGAGCGCTCAGGGCGTGAGCCTTCAAACGCTTGTAGTCCACTTTGCCGTTCGGAGCGCGACCAATCGTGTCGATGACCACCAGATGTCGCGGCGCCTTGTAGGCGGCCAGGGTGGCCTTCACGTGGTCACTCAGCGATGTCAATTCCGGCGACGCACCGTCGTGGGGTTCGACCACGGCGCAGATGGTCTCGCCGAAACGATCGTCGGGAATACCGACCGCCACGGCATCGCGCACCGACGGATGCCGCTTCAATGCTTCCTCCACTTCTTCTGGGAAGACTTTCTCGCCCCCGGTATTGATGCATACGGACCCCCGTCCGAGCAGGACCAGGGTGCCGTCGGCCAGAACTTCTGCCCAGTCGCCGGGCACCGACCAGCGTTGGCCCTCGAAGGTACGGAATGTCTGGGCGGTCTTGGCTTCATCGCCGTAGTACCCCAACGGGATGAATCCTCCGACGGCTACCAGACCGCGCTCCCCCGATCCGGGTTGGACACGACGGCCATCTTCGGTGAACACCGCGCACGTAGGACCCAACTGGAACTTGGCGGTTTCGGAGGCCGCGCCGGCGGCGCTCACCGAGCCCCCCATGCCCACGGCTTCGGAGGAACCGAAGGAGTCGAAGAGCACCACTTGTGGGATGTGTCGCAACAGTCCCTGTTTGTTCTCCCGACTCCACATCACTCCGGACGACGTCATCATCACCAGACTCGACGTATCGAAGCGGTCGGGATTTCGCTCGAGCGTCTCCAGGATCGGCCCAGCAAACGCCTGGCCGACGATCACCAGAACCTGAACTCGGCGCTTCTCCACCTCGCCGAGCAACTCGGCCGGATCGAAATGACGTGATGGCAGCGACACCACACTGCCTCCCACGTTCATGGCGATGAGACTGGAGAACTGTCCGGTGCCGTGCATCAACGGACACGCCGTCAGAAGCACCATGCCGGGGTTGGCTGGATCGAGACGGGACACGAGTTCGTCAACCGATGATGCCGGCGGAATACCGAGCACGGCGTTTCCTCCGGCACCGATCACGTTGAACAGATCGTCCTGGCGCCACATGACCCCTTTGGGCATACCGGTGGTACCCCCGGTGTAGAGGAGCAACAGATCGTCCCCGCTGCGACCCCAAGGACCACGCGTTCCCGGGGCCACCGATGCGGCCACGATGTGTTCGTAGTCGACGGCCCAGTCGGGCACGGCCGTCCCGTTCTCGCGCACGCAGTACCAGCGCCGAACTTTGGGCAGACGAGCACGGATACCATCGACGAGATCGATGAAGGAGGAGTGGAAGACCACCGCTTCGGCATCGGCGTTGTCGAAGAGGTAGGCGACTTCCTCCGGGCCGTAGCGATAGTTGGTGTTGACCGGAACGAACCCACCCTTGAACGCCGCGATGTAGGTCTCCAGGTACTCGGGTCCGTTGAAGAGGTACGCAGCCACCTTGCTCTGCCGGGTCAGACCATGAGCCAACATGTCGGCGGCCAGCGCGTCGGCTCGAGCATTGAACTGGCCCCAGGTGACGATCCGGTCTCCCTGGATCTGGCACGGGTGATCGGGAATTCGGCTCCCGATTGCTTCGTAGACGTCGGCGAAGTTCCAGTTGCTCATCGATCCCCCTTGCAACGAGGGAAAACCTAGCGCGGCAGACCGAGCACTCTCTCGCCGAGGATGTTGCGCATCACGTTCGAGGTGCCACCCATGATGGTGTAACCCGGCGCATAGGTCAGCCCCTGAGTGACCTGATCCCACAAGGTGGCCTCCGGGCCAAGGGTCTCGGCCACGAATTGAGCCACCTCCCACTCGTGTTCGGTGCAGAAGCATTTGGTGGCGGCCGAGAAGCCGGCCGGCGCCTGTTTCAGCACCTCGCGAATCACCAGAATGCGCCCGAGCGTGTAGCCGATTTCGATGTCGGCGATTGCCTGGCGAATCAGCGGATTCGACGTGTCGGCCCGCTCGCGCGCCATACGATACAGCGCGTCATTCGAGACCAGACGATCGATACCGCCACGTTCGTGTTCCAACTGACGCATCGTCTGCTTGAAGGCGTTGCCCTCGACACCGACGAGGTTCTCGATGGGAACTCGCACGTCGGTGTAGAACACCTCGCAGAAGTGCCGGTTGGTGGTCATGTCCTTGATCGGTCGCACCTCGATGCCGGGGGTGTTCATCGGCACGATGATCTCGCTGATTCCGGCGTGGGGAGGACCCTCGGTGGACGTCCGACAGATCAGGTAGCAAAAGTCGGCCACTGCTCCGAAACTGGTCCAGATCTTCTGCCCGTTGATCACCCATTCGTCCCCGTTGCGCACGGCTTGTGTCTTGAGGGAAGC
>JBMTPW010000051.1:0-10046 GCA_049444115.1 Ilumatobacteraceae bacterium
CCTTCTTGTTGGCCATCTTCACCGTCACCCTGGTGGAGAGGTAGTCCGAGATGTGGTTCTCCAACTCGAGGAGACCCGCCGGCCGCAACTTCGAGGAGGTCCCCGAAGCGGAGCGGGCCGCTGACACGTTCGAACCGGTGGCCACCGCAGTCTCCTGGCCGCGATTGCGTACCGCTTCCTCCACGGCGCGAACGGACCACCCTTCGGCAACGGCCTTCTTGGCGGTGCTTTCCTGAAAAGCCCGATCCGGCGTGCCGAGAAGAGCTTTGGCATGACCGGCAGAGAGGCGACCATCGGCAAGGAGAGCTTGAATGGCCGGAGGCAGAGCCAGGAGCCGCAAGGCGTTGGTGACCGAACTACGACTCTTGCCTACCCGTTTGGCCACATCGTCATGTGTGAGTCCGAAGTCGTCGATGAGTTGCTGGAAAGCCGAGGCTTCTTCCAGAGGGGACAGGTCTTGGCGATGTAGGTTTTCCACCAGTGCCTGTTCCATCGAGGACAGGTCATCGGTGGTCTTGATCACAGCCGGAACGGTGAGCAATCCGGCCCGCTGTGCTGCACGCCAACGTCGTTCACCAGCGATGAGTTCGTAGCGACCGTTGTCGAGACGACGTACCAAGAGAGGTTGGAGCACACCGATCTCGCGAATCGATGCCGACAGATCGTTGAGAGATTCCTCGTCGAAGTGCCCGCGGGGTTGGTGAGGATTCGGCGACAGGTCCCCGATGGGAATCTCTTGCAAGGCCGGACCGCCCGACGAGGCCTTGGACGGAGCTTCGGTCGCCCCGCCGGGAATCAGGGATTCGAGACCTTTACCGAGTCCTGGGCGGCGTGCCACCGGCTACCTCCTTGGCCACATTCTTGTAGGCGATGGAGCCCTTCGAAGATGGATCGTAGACGTTGATCGGCTGATGGTGACTCGGGGCCTCCGACAGTCGGACGTTGCGTGGGATGAGGGTGTCGCAGACCTTGTCGCCGAAGTGCTCCCGCACCTGCTGCACCACGTCATTGGAGAGCTTGGTCTTGGCGTCGTACATGACGCAGACGATCGTGCTCACTTCCAGGTTCGGATTCAGGTTGCGCTTGACCAACTCCACGTTCCGCAGCAGTTGACCCAAGCCTTCGAGGGCGTAGTACTCGCACTGAATGGGGACCAGCACCTCACTGGCCGCCACCAGGGCGTTGACCGTGAGCAGTCCCAGGGACGGGGGGCAATCGATGAGCACGAAGTCGTAATCATCGATCACTGATTCGATGGCCCGCTTGAGCCGTCCCTCACGGGACATCAACGGCACCAACTCGATTTCGGCGCCGGCCAATTCGAGATTCGCAGGAGCGACGAACAGGTTGCGGACACTGGCAGGTTCGACGCAATCCTCCATGGCTGCGTCGTGCAGGAGAACGTCGTACATGGAGGTTTCCACCCCACGCGAATCGACGCCCACCCCGGACGAAGCATTGCCCTGTGGGTCCAGGTCCACCAACAAGGTGCGGTAGCCCATCTCGGCCAAACAGGACCCCAGATTGACCGACGTGGTGGTTTTGCCCACGCCACCCTTCTGGTTGGCGATGGCAATCACCCGAGGAAGGGGGCGTTTGTGCTGAACCATCTCTTTGGCACTCATTTCATGGAATCTTTCTCATCGCCGCGATCGGCGTGGAATCAACCGGGGAGCAGAGGCATCCTACTGAACCATGTTTCGACCTGGGGGGATCCCGGCCCGACGGGTTCCACGTGGAACCTGCAGCGGGAGGATCCGGGTTGTGTTCCACGTGGAACGTTGGAGGAACGGATTCCATCCACCGGAGGCCGAGCGTGTTCCACGTGGAACAGGTCATGTCCGGACCAGGACCGCCACCCCGTTCTCGACTCGATCCAGGAAGAAGCCGAACTTGATCGACCCGGCCCACCTGGCCCCGTCGGACGACGGAGGTTCGGATACCAACAACACCCCACCGGACCCCACCACGGAAGCCGCATGCCGAGTCGTGTACTCGGGGGAGCCGAAGCCCCTGCTCGTTGCGGCGGCCCAGAGTCGGCCCGGAAACAAGCGGGGTAGCTCGGCCACATCGGCGGTCACGACCTCCACGCGGGCACCGAGCTCCAATCGACCCACGAGACGGGTCAACAGGTCGGTCCGCTTTTCCCGACGGTCCACCAGGGTGACGTGGAGGTGTGGATCGGCCAGGGCGATGACCAACCCTGGATCGCCACCCCCGGAGCCCAGGTCGATCACTGTCCCTACCGATTCGGGGAGGGCCCCCACGAAGGCCAGCGAGCGATCCACGACCTGGTCCAGGGGAGCCTGCCCCAACATGCCGATGCGCTGGGCCTCACCCAGCGCATCCAACAAGTTTCGGCGATCCTCGGCGCTCAGCGACGCCACTCGGGTCATGAAGCCACTGTAGACCAGGGTGTCGGCAGGACCCCTCGATCATTCCGGCGCTACGACGCCGTGATATCGGTGGCGCTACGACGCCGTGATATCGGTGGCGCTACGACGCCGTGATATCGGTGGCGCTACGACGCCACGGGCTCAGTGGCGGGGGTGATGACCACGCGACGATTCGGGTCTTCGCCTTCGGAGTGCGTGGAGATATCGGTACGCCCGTTCAGGGCGTCGTGAACGATCTTGCGGTCCGCTGACGGCATCGCTTCCAGAGCCCGAGCGGTGCCACTGGCCACCACTTCATCGGCGACCTGATTCACGAACCGGCTCAACGCCTCCCGCCTCTTCGCTCGATAGCCCCCGATGTCGATCCGTAAGCGCGTGTCATGATCACCGACTCGCCGCTGACTCACAACACGGGTGAGGTCCTGCACCGCCTGCAGAGTGCTTCCCCGTGGTCCGACCAGCAGCCCGAGATCGGCGCCGTTCAGATGCACTTCGATGTTCTCACCATCGATCTCGACTTCGGTGGTCGCCGTCGCACCAAGAGCAGAGGCCAACCCCTGCAGGAATTTCTCCGCAGCGGCGGCCACTTGGCCTGGGTCGGCAGGCTCTTCGCTCCGGACGGGGCGGGTCGACTCGTTCATGGTCTTCTCCTGTTTCGGGCCTGACTTACTGCGCGCCGGACGAGTGCGCTCGCCGGCGTCGTCGCGGGTCGATCCCTCGCGCTGCTCACCGGGTTTGCCATCGGCACGTCGGCGACGATCGCGCCGATCGTTCTTCGACCGGGGAATGCGTGGCTTCACCCGCGCCCGCACCCGAGCTTCACCGCGAGTGCGTCCGAAAAGACCAGGCTTGGGTTCCTCGAGTATTTCGAATTCAGCATCCTCGTCAGCCACTCCCAGACGGTCCAGAGCGATGCTCTTGGCCTCCTCGATGGTCTTACCTGTTGTTTCGACCCATTCCATGAGTTCCTACTCTCGTCATCGAGCGCTCAGCGCTGCGGGGGTTTGGGGTGCCGAGACTGTCCCGACGGCTTGGGACGATTGGCTTTGTTGTTCGACTGATCCTTCTTGGACGGTGTGGGGCGTCCTTTGGGAGGAGTGACCCGCTTGCTGGTCGTTCCGGACTTGGATCCACCGTCCTTGGACTGCGGGGTGTCCTTGGCCCGCGACAGATCGCGGCGCATCTGACCGAAGAGTCCTCCACCGTCTTCTTTGGCCAACTCCCGAGCCTTGGCACTGGCCGCCTGAGCCTGCTGGCCGAGGGACTCCTCGCCACGGTAGAAGCGGCGAGTGATGTAGGCCTGCTGCGCGATGCGCACGATGGTCTGCGACATGTAATAGACCACCAAGCCCACCGGGAAGAACAACTGGAACAGACCGAAGAAGACCGGCAAGTACTGCATGATCTTCTGCTGGGTCGGGGACATCGTAGGGCTGGTCGTCCGACTGGCGATCATGCGTTGCTGAACGAAATACAGACCCATCAATGCCGCCACCAACAAGGCGTAGACGAGACCCTTGCCCGGGCTGTCCTGAATGGCTTCGACCGGTCGCAGGGAGAGATCCAGCCCGAAGGAAAGCATTTCCGTCTTGCCATCCAGGCTCTGATACAGGTCGCTGGTCTTCGAAATGTAGTCGGGGTCGAACGTTTGTTCTGGACCTCGATTGGTGAGCCCGTGGAGGACTCGGAACATGATGATGAAGATCGGCATCTGCGCCAGAAGCGGCAGACACGAGGCCAGCGGATTGACCTTGTGCTCCTGGTAGAGCTTCATCATCTCTTCGTTCAACTTCTGTCGATCGCCGCGATGCTGCTGCTGCAGTCGACGCATTTCCGGTTGGATGCGTTGCATCTCCAACATCGACTTCGTGCTCTTCAGAGTGAGCGGGAAGATGAGCATCATGATCACCACCGCCACGAGCGCGATGGCAATGACGTAATCAGACGTGAGGCTGTAGAACTGGCTGATCAGCCAGGCCGCTGCTTGAAACATGTCAGTGGGCCCTTCCAGTGGTGTGAGTCGAGCAGGAGGAAGCCTCCGGCAGATGAGTGGCGATGGCCTCGGGGACCGGATCGAAACCCGATGGACCGAAAGGACGACAACGCAGCAGACGTCGTACCGTCAACCACGTTCCGCGACCAGCACCGTGGGTCTCGAGAGCCTCACGGGCGTACTCCGAACACGATGGTGTGAACCGGCACGGGGACGGGCGGCCTTCGCGACCGACTTGGTAGAACCGGACCGCCCGAAGCAGCAGGAATTGGGTCTTCGTCGGCGTCATCATCGACCCGCCTTCACGACCGGCTCAACTTGGCGAGAACACCGGGGACGGCGGTTGCCAGCTCCTCGTACGTCACCGTTGCAGCTGGTTTGGTCAAGCCCCACAGATAGAGACCCGGCACCACGGTGCACGCGTGGGTCCGCAGGATCTCCCGAAGACGACGTCGGGCGCGGTTACGAGCCACCGCCGTACCGGCAGTGCGACCGATGGCAAAGGCCACCTGCGGAGCGTCCAACGAGGGATCAGCAACCATGACACACCACACCGCTCCACTACGAACACGTGTTCCCTCCCGGCGAAGGCGGGTGAACTCGTCTCGACCGCGGAGACGTTGGATCAAGCTGACAGCCGCTTGCGGCCCTTCAGGCGCCGGGACTTCAAAACGGCGCGTCCGGCGCGAGTGGACATCCGCGCCCGAAATCCGTGTTTCACGGAGCGGCGCTTCTTATTGGGTTGATACGTACGTTTCACAGCAGACTCCTTGGTTCCTGGTCTCTTGGAGAGGTGAGAAATACCAGGTCAGGCACGGTTTTTTGTCGAGTTCGGGGCACCTGAATCTCCCCGCACTCGACGGACGCAACATTGCATGCGTGCCCTGCGTCGCAGGCTACGGGGGTGGGGCGGACCAGGGCAACCCTGGAGTGGGCAAAAGGGAGTCTCCGGCTCTTTGCGGATTATCCACAGCCTGCTATGGTCTCCGATTCCTGACCGAAATTCAGCAAGTCGACCCTGGGGATCCCCCAACAGACCAGGTCAGGGCACATTTTCGGGAACTACGGGGGCATCCACACACTGTGGATACTGCTGTGGATCGAGACAAGAGATGAGGGAGGAACCGCAGGTGGAGGACGCCGAGGGCTTGTGGACAGCGGTGGCCCAGTTGCTGCGCGCCCAGGTCTCCGATGCGGTCTGGTACTCCACGTTCAACGACGTCCACGCCGTGCCCGCGGAAGAAGGAACCCTGCGTTTGGCGGTTCCAAGTGGCACGGTGCGGGACAAGATCATGTCTCGCTATCTGCCCATCGTTCTCGACGCGTTGGCCGAGATCGGAGCAGGTTCGAAGAGTCTGGTGGTCGACGTCGTCGCGCCGGACCCGAATGCGCAACACCCGGCCGAGCAGATGTTGTTGGTGGGCACGTCCACCAACAACTCGGACACCGGACCGACCCGTCGCAATCCCAAGCGCGTCGAGACCGACAGCGTGGAGGAGTTGGCGGAACGGGCCGGCCTCAACCCCCGTTACACCTTCGACACCTTCGTGCGCGGTGCGTCCAACAGTTTCGCTCTGGCTGCAGCCCAAAGGGTGGCCGAAACACCGGCGCGCTCGTACAACCCACTCTTCGTCTATGGGTCAGCAGGACTGGGAAAGACCCATCTCCTGCACGCCATCGGCCATTACGTGCTGCAGAATTACAGCCACTACCAGGTGCGATACATCTCCACGGAAACCTTCCTCAACGAATACGTGGACGGCATTCGCAACAACTCCATCGCCAATTTCAAACGGCGCTACCGCGACGTCGACGTCTTGCTGATGGACGACATCCAATTCATGGAGAGCAAGGAAGGCCTCCAGGAGGAGTTCTTCCACACGTTCAACTCCCTGCACGGAGCCAACAAGCAGATCGTGATCTCCTCGGACCGGGTTCCTGACGCCATTCCGCATCTGGAGGAGCGCCTCATCGGACGTTTCCGCTGGGGTCTGATCACCGACGTACAACCTCCGGACTTGGAAACACGTTTGGCGATTCTGCGCAACAAAGCCGAACGCGAAAGCACGGTTGTTCCAGCCGAGGTTCTCGAGTACATCGCCTCCCGCGTCACGAGCAACATCCGCGAATTGGAAGGAGCCCTCATCCGAGTGAGCGCCTACGCCAGCCTCAACCGAGTGGAAATGACCGTGGCCCAGGCCGAGCGCCTCCTGGAGGACCTGTTGCCGAGCGCGGTGCCCAAACACCGCACCGATGAGGAGCTCCTGTCCGAAATTGCCAGGTTGGTCGGGCACAGTGTGGAGGCCCTTCGTGGCAAGAGCCGTCAACGCCCCCTAGTGGCCGCCCGCCAGGAGGCCATGTACGTCTTCCGAGAATTGACCGACTTGTCGTATCCCGCCATCGCCCGACTCTTTGGCGGCCGCGATCACACGACGGTGATCCACGCCGTGGAGAAGATCACCCGCTTGATGCAAGAACGGTCCCAAACCTACGACCAGGTCACCATGCTGGTCCGAACCTTGAAGACGAGTTGACGACCATGGAATTGCGTCCGAACTTCAGTGACAAAACTGCTATCAACATCATGGGGACCGACGGTGTGCACAACCACCGAAACGGTGTGGATGAGTCGGGGTTATCCACTGCGCACCTCGCGCGCGGCGACTTTCCTGTGGAAGCCTGTGTACGACGGTGCACACCACGAATCACGGATCTTGCTGGGATGATGCTGCGCCGTCCACAATCCACAAGCCTTATTACTAGAACTATCGTGAATCATCATCCGATGGTGTCGATAACCGCTAGTTCGATCCGAGGGGGAACAGCGTGAAGTTTCGTTGTGAGCGAGATGTTCTGGCCGACGCTTTCGGCGCCGCCAGTCGAGCATCGACCGGACGAGCCACCAACCCGACTTTGTCCTGCCTGCGGCTGGTCCTGGCCGGGGAGTCGTTGCGAGTCACTGGTACCGATGGCGACCTCACCATCGATGTGACCGTTTCGGTCACCGGATACCAAGACGGTGTCGTCCTGGTGCCCGCAAAGTTGGTCAGTGACGTGGTGCGTTCCTTGCCGTCGGGTGCAGTCGGTTTCGAATCCGGGGACGACAAGGTGGAAATCTCCGCCGGCCGTGTGAACTTCTCGGTACCGATCGGTGCAGAAGGAGATTTTCCGAAGTGGACCGGCACGGTGGGAGAGGGTCGATCGATGCCGGCCAAGGATCTTGCCGACGCCTTGAAGCAAGTCGTCCGTGCCGCCAGCACCGACGATGCGCGCGGTGTGTACACCGGTGTTCTCATGACCGGCGTCGGCGGGAAGCTCCGATTGGTGGCCACGGACTCGTATCGCATGGCCATACGCGACATTCATGCGCCGGTCATCGCTGACGACATGAAAGTCGTTGTTCCGGCACGCGCCTTGGCCGAGCTGCTGAAACTCCTCGGCGCCGCCGAGAAGGTGTCGATCAATCTGACCGAGAATGACGCCACGTTCGAGGTGGGACCGATGCGCTTGGTGACGCGTCTGCTGACCGGCGTCTTCGCCGATTACCAACGGTTGATTCCCTCGTCATTGCCGAACACCCTGACGGTGTCGAAGGACTTGATGCTGGAAGCCATTCGCCGCGTGAAACTGGTGGCCCGTGATCCCATCGGAACACCCTTGCGCATGCAAATCAACAGTGACGGAGTGACCTTGCGCATGGTGACCCCCGACAACGGCGAGGCCATGGAGCAGATCGACGCCTCGGCTCAAGGCAACGAGATCGAGATCCGTTTCAACAACGAACTCTTGGCATCGGGTCTCGATGCGGCCGGAACCGATGACGTGATCATCCAGACCAGCGAACCCGGCAAGTTGGCCATGATCCGCGGAGTCGGCCACGAGGACTTCACGTATCTGTTGATGCCGCTCAAGTCGTAATGTTCGTCGAGCGATTGGAGCTCGTCGACTTTCGCAATTATCGCGAGGCAACGTTCACGCTGACCGAAGGCGTCACTGCCATTGTCGGGCTGAATGCGCAGGGCAAGACCAATGTTGCCGAAGCCTTGGCGTTCTTGGCGACCTTGGACAGTTTTCGACGTGTACCGACGGTTGCGCTGGTGCGCGAAGGTGCCGAGAGCGCGGTGATTCGATCGGTCGTTCGACACGAGGACGGCCGAGAATTGCTCGTGGAGGTGCAGATTCCGCGTCAGGGCCGCACGAACGTTTTGGTGAACAAACAACGCTTGGTACGGACCCGTGATCTCCTGGGCGTGCTACGCGTGTCGGTGTTCTCACCCGACGATTTGGAACTGGTGAAAGGGGCTCCGGCCGAGCGTCGTCATTTCGTGGACGACACCTTGGTGGGTCTGGCCTTGAAGAACGACGTCTTACGTTTGGAGTTGGACCGCATCCTGCGTCAGCGGAACACGCTGTTGCGCCAAGCCGGTGGGCGACTCACCGAGGACATCGCCTTTTCCCTCGATGTGTGGGACGAGAAGTTGGCGGCGGCCGGTGACGAAATCGGTCACGAGCGAGCCACGGTCGTGGCCCGACTGCAACCGGCGGTCGAGGAGGCCTATCAGCAGGTCGCTGGTCGGCCGATGGCTGTGGGCATGATCTACGAGCCGGCGTGGCGTCGATCGGGGCTGAGGGCCGCTTTGGCCGCCGCTCGGGGCGACGACGTTCGACGGGGCGTGTCCACGGTGGGGCCGCATCGGGACGATCTGGAATTGGTTCTCGGAGCACTGCCAGCTCGTACCCATGCCAGCCAGGGGGAGATGCGCTGCCTGGCTCTGGCGTTGCGATTGGCCGCGCATCGTTTGGTGGCCGATGCCGCCGGGATGACCCCCCTCCTCATCCTCGACGATGTGCTGTCGGAACTGGATCCGGAGCGGTGTGCTGCACTCTTGACCCATCTGCCACCCGGCCAGGTGGTGATCACCACGGCCAGCCCCCTACCCGAGAGCGCGCAACCCGATCGGATCGTCCGCATCGCCGCCGGCGAGGTGGTCGACACCGGAATGGTGGTGGACGATGGCGCGTGATTCCGGCTCGGAGCCGGTGCCCCTGTCCCGTGGCTTGGACCGCCTCTTGAAGTCCCTCCGAGGCGGCGATCGGCGAACCACGGCCACTGTCTTCAGCCGGTGGGCCGACCTGGTTGGGGAGCCGGTGTGCCATCACGTCCGCCCCCTCAAACTCGACACCGGGGTGCTCATCGTCGAGGTCGACGACCCGGCTTGGGCCACCCAACTCAAGTTCCTCGAAGCCGATCTTCTTCGTCGTCTGAATGGTCCCGACCAGGCCCCCGTCGACCGTCTCGAGATCCGGGTTCGCCGCCGCCGTTGATGGTTCTCCGGAGGCGTTTCACGGGCTGTGAACAACGACCGGAAAAACCAGTGTTTTCCCAGCGTAAAGGGTATGGAATCGCACCATTCCGGGTCACATTCGCGACTATTGTTCTGTCGTTGTGTTGAGCCGTGACGTCACCGTTTTTCCGTCCCCCGGACCCACCGTCTCCCAGGCCGAATAGATCCCGAGGAAATCCGTGCCCACCAAATCGACTGCCACCTCCACCGAGTACGGCGCGAAGGACATTCAGGTCCTCCAGGGCCTGGAACCGGTGCGTATGCGGCCGGGCATGTACATCGGTTCCACTGGTCTGGCCGGACTGCATCACC
>JBMTPW010000052.1:0-10005 GCA_049444115.1 Ilumatobacteraceae bacterium
ATCGCCGGCCTCCCGGCCGATCGTGTCGGGACGCTCTACATCAACACCGGCCTCCTGCGCGACGAGCTCGGCGCGCAGGTGACGGAGATGCTCGCCCAGGGGCTCGAGGTCGGTGATCAGGCCGCCCAGCTCCAGGATCAGCTCGCCGCGCTCCCTGCCTCGGTCGTGGGGGCCATCCGGCTCGATCCGGACCACATCACGGCGGCGCTCTCGGGGTCGATCGCGGAGTCGCCGATGACCGCGCCGCACCGAAGGTCGCACCGACTGCATAGGTGACGGCCACCGCCGCCAGTCCTCCGAGGAAGGCCGCCACCGGTAGAGGATCGAAGATCCAGTCCGAGGTGGCACTGCGATTCACCACGATGACCACCGTCGCCCCGAGCCCGGCCCCGGCGGCCACGCCCAGGAGATAGGGATCGACCAACGGATTCCGAAACACCCCCTGATACGAGGCCCCGGCGAGCGAAAGCATCGCCCCGACGATTCCGGCCAATACCACCCGGGGCATGCGGATCTGCCAGAGCACCGTGCTCTCCAACGCACTGGCTCCGGAGTCCACGTTCACGAATGGCAGATGGTCCAGCAATTCACCCGGCACTCGCCACCAATGCGGACCAGCCGGACCGACCATCGACCCGATCAGAAAGGCCAGCGCCAAGACGGCAACCGCGCCGGCGTACCACCACGCGGTGGCCGACGGGCGCAGCGATCCGCCTCGGATCGTCGTCACGGCTCGCAGTTCCTTCAGGCCGGTGACACCACTGCGGCCACAGCCTCAGCGATCGCTTCCACGTAGTCCACGACCCGTGGGCCCCAACGTGAGGCGATGTCGTCGTCCAATTCCACGACGTGGCCATCGATCACCGCCGCCAGACCCTCCCAACCAGGTCGCGCCGCTACGGACTGCGCCGTGACTGCACAGCACTTGGTGTCGGCCAGGAAGATGATCCGGGGATTCTGACTGACGATGAATTCAGCCGACAGTTGCGGATAGTTGCTGCTGCCTTCGGCAGCATCGGCAATGTTCCGCAATCCGAAGAGTCCGTACAAGGACCCGATGAAGGTATTGGAGGTCACCGAGTAATACATGTCGTCCAACTCGTGGTAGTAGGTCAACGGCTCGTCCGACTGCGGAGCGGTGGCGACGGCCGCCTCGATGGCCCCACGCATGTCCTCGACCAATTCATTTGCTCCATCGACGCGTCCGACACGTCCACCAAGATCGGTGATCTGTGCGTACACCTCGTCCAAACTCGATGGTGCCGGACTGGTCCACGAGTCGATACCGATCGCCGAGAGTTGCTCGGCCAATCCGGTGAAATCGTCACCGATGACCACGAGATCGGGTTCGAATTCTGAAATTGCCTCCACGTTCGGTTCGTAGGCCGAAATCTCGGTCAGCACCGCGGCGGCCTCGCTCGGGTGATTGGACAGCGAGTCCACCGCCACGACCTGATCACCGGCGCCGATGGCGAAAAGAATCTCGGTATGGGTCGGCGACAGGGACAGGATCCGCTGGGGTGACTGGGTGGTCACGGTCGACGTGTCGACTTCGGTGGTGGACGTCGAGGACGAATCACCCCCGCATCCCACCAGCAGTCCGGATAGCAGAACGGCCGTGAAAGCGGCGACGTGCCGGGAACGTGTGTGCTTCATGAAAGCCTCCTCAAGCTCTGAGGAGACAAGAGGAGTGCCGGGATGGTCCCGTGCGATCCGCCCTTGCCTCGAGGGTTGTTTCGCGCGTGGATCAGGCGACCGGACTCGTCGTGACTCTCTCACGAACCACCGTTGCGGGACAGTGCCGGAATCTCACCGGACTTCGCTGTTTTCCATGCGACCGGCTATCGCCGGCGCTCGTATGGTAGCAGGCGCGCCGGTCCGGTCCGGGATGTCTCAGGAGTCGGCGACCAGCGCGGCGATGCGCTTGATGCCCTCTTCCAAATCCGCATCACCGAGAGCGAAGGAGAAACGGGCATATCCCGGGGTGCCGAAGGCCTCACCGGGTACGAAGGCCACTTTGGCCTCCGACAGGATCAGGTCGGCCAATTCCAAACTGCTGGAGGCCACGTGGCCGCCGAGTTTGCGCCCGAGCAGTCCGCTCACGTTCGGATAGCAATAGAACGCCCCCTCGGGTTCGAGGCAGGTCACACCAGGTATCGCCGACAGCATGCGGTGCATGGTGCGGCCGCGCCGCTCGAACGCCTCGCGCATCATGGCCACTGCCGAGAGATCGCCCGACACCGCCGCCAAGGCGGCCATCTGAGCCACGTTGTTGACATTCGAGGTGGTGTGGCTCTGAAAGTTGACGGCGGCCTTCATCACATCGACCGGACCGATCATCCAACCCACGCGCCACCCAGTCATGGCATAGGTCTTGGCCACTCCGTTCACGATCAGACAACGGTCGGCGATCTCGGGCACCAACGTGGGCATCGAGGTGAACTTGTGCGATCCATAGGTGAGGTGCTCGTAGATCTCGTCGGTCAATACCCAGATACCTCGATCGGCGGCCCATTGTCCGATGGCCCGCACTTCATCGGGCGGATACACCGAACCCGACGGATTGTCCGGCGAAACGAAGAGCAAGACCTTGGTACGCGGCGTGAGCGCACGCTCCAGTTGCTCGACGGTCACACGGAAGCCCGTGACCTCATCGGTGTCGATCACCACTGGCACGCCTCCGGCGAGAGTGACTGCTTCGGGATAGGTCGTCCAATACGGCGCCGGGATGATGACCTCATCACCTGGATCGCACAATGCGGCGAAGGCCGTGAACACGGCGTGCTTGCCTCCATTGGTCACCAGCACCTGATTGGCAGTACTGGCAAAGCCACTGTCGCGCAGAGTCTTGGCGGCGATGGCTTCCCGCAACTCCGGGAGCCCGGCCGCCGGGGTGTAGCGATGGTTCTTCGGGTCGCGACAGGCCCGCACTGCGGCCTCGACGATGTGTTCCGGGGTCGGGAAATCCGGCTCACCGGCACCGAACCCGATGACGTTCTCACCCGCGGCCTTCAGGGCCTTGGCCTTGGCGTCCACGGCCAGAGTGGCCGATTCGGCAATGGCGGCCAGTCGAGAAGATGCACGATTCCGTTGGGGAGTGGAACTCATACCTGCCATGCTGACACAGTGAGCTCGAAGGACCCCCGATCGATTCGCCTTTCCGCGGAACTTTTGCCGACCGACGGCCGATTCGGATGTGGTCCATCGAAAGTTCGTCCCGAGCAGATGGCCGATCTCGCCCATGCCAATCGAACACTTCTCGGCACATCGCACCGTCAGGCTCCGGTGAAGAGTCTCGTCGGCTCGGTGCGCTCCGGTCTCATGTCACTCTTCGATCTCCCCGACGGATGGCAGATCGTGCTCGGGAACGGCGGATCCACGGTGTTCTGGGATGTCGCCACCTTCGGTTTGATCGAGCGCCGCAGTCAGCACTTGGTGTTCGGCGAGTTCTCCTCGAAATTCGCCCAGGCTGCGACGGCCGCTCCGCACCTGGGCGACCCGATGGTCATCGACTCCGCTCCCGGAACGCATCCCGTTGCGATTCCCACTGCCGATGTGGACGCCTACGCCTTCACCCACAACGAAACCTCCACCGGTGTGATGATGACGTTGCGGCGACCCGATGAGTCGTCCTTCGTGGTGGTCGATGCCACGTCCGCAGCGGGCGGACTGCTCTGGGACCCTGCGCAGGTGGATGTCTACTACTTCGCTCCGCAGAAATGCTTCGCCTCCGACGGCGGACTCTGGTTGGCCGCCTGTTCTCCGACGGCCATCGAAAGAATCGAACGCATCGCCGCCTCCGGTCGCTGGGTGCCGGCATCGTTGGATCTGAAGATCGCTCTCGAGAACTCGCTCGCCAACCAGACCTACAACACCCCGGCCTTGGCCACTCTGGTCCTGCTCGAGTCCCAGATTCGTTGGATGAACGACCTGGGAGGCCTCGGCGCATGCAACGCTCGCAGCCGCCAGTCGGCTTCGATCATCTATTCGTGGGCCGAGTCCCGTCCATGGGCGTCACCCTTCGTCACCGTTCCGGCGCAACGCTCCGATGTTGTTGCCACCATCGACATCCTCCCTCCCGCCGAGGGTGGCGTGGATGCCAACGACATCTGCGCGGCGCTCCGCGCCAACGGAGTGGTCGACACCGACAGCTATCGCAAGTTGGGTCGCAATCAATTGCGGGTGGGACTCTTCCCCGCCGTCGATCCCGACGATGTGCGGGCTCTCACCACCTGCGTCGATTCCGTCGTCGAGCAGTTGCGTTCGTGACATGACCATCGACGTCGACGACATCCTGTTGTGGGACGGAGTGCGCGCCCCACTGAAGCGACCGATCATGGTGGTTGCACTCACCGGCTGGTTCGACGCCGCCGGCGCGGCCACCACCGCCCTCGAGCACCTCGTCGCCTACAACACCTCGGAACAGATCGCGGCCATCGATGCCGACCCTTTCTACGACTTCACGCAGGTACGACCAGAGGCCCGTATCGACGAGGACGGGGATCGCAGCATCGCCTGGCCGAGCAACGACCTCGTGGCGGTGCGCTTTCCCGATGCCACCCACGACATCGCAGTGATCTCCGGCGTCGAACCCCATCTGCGGTGGCACACCTATGTGAACTGTCTCATCGCGGCCTATCACCGGCTCGGTTGTGAAGCGGTGGTCACCGTGGGTGCAGCGGCCGACACCGTCCCCCACACCCGCACACCGCATGTGGTGGGCAGCACCCAGGATCCGACACTGGCTCGCACGCTCGGACTCACGCGCCCCTCGTACCAAGGAATCACCGGGGTCATCGGCGTGATGCAAGCCGAATTCGAACGCCAGAGTCTGCCGGCGATCTCCCTGCGCGTCGGGGTGCCTCATTACCTGGGCAACGCCCAACATCCGCAGTCATCGGCGGCACTGCTCCGTCATCTGGAGCACGTGTTGGCTGTACCCACGCGTCACGGGTTGCTCTCCGATGAAATCGATCGCTGGCGATCGCTTCACGACGACGCCGTCTCCGACGACGACCGGGCACTCAATTACGTGCGGATGTTGGAACTCGAATACGACCGCCGGGCCGAGGCCAGCATCCCCACCGGGGAGGATCTGGCCGCGGAATTCCAGCGATATCTCGACCAGAACCGGCCGGACGACGCCTGACTACTTCGCGGCTTCGAAACCGCGATCCAGATCGGCGATGATGTCGGCCACGGTCTCGAGTCCCACGCTCAAGCGAATGAGCCCCGGACCCACGCCGGACGCCGCTTGCTCTTCGGCCGTCAGCTGACTGTGCGTGGTGGTGGACGGCTGGATGACCAGACTGCGCACATCGCCGATGTTGGCGACGTGACTGTGCAGTTGCAGTCCGGCCACGAACTTCTCACCGGCTCCCCGACCGCCCCTGATTTCGAAGGCCAGCACCGAGCCGAAGCCCCGGCCGCCGAAGTACTTCTTCGCCCGCTCGTGCCACGGGCTACTGGGCAAACCGGCGAAGTTCACGCTCTCCACCTGCGGATGGGCGGCGAGATACTCGGCAACCTTCTGGGCATTGCTCCAGTGACGCTCCATGCGCAACGACAACGTCTCGAGACCCTGCAGGATCAAGAAGGCGTTGAACGGAGAAATGGCCATACCGAGGTCGCGCAGCAACTGCACGCGGGCCTTCAGAATGTACGAACCTGGTCCGAGGGCCGGCCAATAGGCCAGACCGTGATAGCTCGGATCGGGCTCGGTGAAGTTGGCGAAACGACCCGATGCGGCGAAGTCGAACTTCCCGCCGTCGGTGATGGATCCGGCGATCGAAGTTCCGTGCCCACCCACGAACTTGGTGAGGGATTGCACGACGATGTCGGCTCCCCATTCGATGGGCCGGATGCCGTAGGCCGTCGGCACGGTGTTGTCGACGATCAGCGGAATCCCGGACTCATGGGCCACCTTCGAGACTCCTTCGATGTCGAAGATGTCGTTGCGCGGGTTGGCCAGCACTTCTCCGTAGAACGCCTTGGTGTTCGGACGGATCGCCGCCTTCCACTGGGCCAGATCGTGCGGGTCGTCCACGAAGTCCACGGCGATACCCATCTTCGGCAGGGTGTAGTGCAACAGGTTGTAGGTGCCGCCGTACAGAGACGGCGAAGCCACGATGTGGTCACCCGCTTCGGCGAGCGTCAGAATCGCCAGAGTCTCGGCGGCCTGACCCGAACTCACCACCAAGGTGCCGGGAAGGCCGATGGCCGTGGTCACACCACCCTCGAGCGAGTTCACTCGGGACTCCACCGCCAACTGCGTGGGATTCATGATGCGGGTGTAGATGTTGCCCACCTCAGCCAAGGCGAACAGATTGGCGGCGTGTTCAGAGCTGTTGAACTCGTAGCTGGTGGTCTGGTAGATCGGCACCGCTCGGGCGCCCGTTGCCGGGTCCGGATCACCGCCGATGTGGATCTGCCGTGTCTCGAATCCCCATTCCTGTGCCGACATGAACGTGCCCTCCCGTATGACGGGGATCCGATGGGGATCGCCCGATGAACGAGAGGGCACGCTAGCGGTAGATTCCCGACCAAACAAGTCAGAATTCAGATTCGGGTATCAGCCCCCGGAGGCCTCGGACACCTTCTGCTTGCCAGCCGAGATCCAGGGCATCATCGAGCGCAACTGCGTGCCGACGGCCTCGATCTGGTGAGCGGCACCGGCGGCGCGCAGTGCATTGAACTTCGCGCGCCCACTTTCGCTCTCGGCGATCCACTCCTTGGCGAACTTCCCACTCTGGATCTCCTTCAAGATCTTCTGCATGGTCTTCTTCGTGGCCGGAGTGACGACCCGCGGTCCTCGCGTGACGTCTCCGTACTCGGCGGTGTCGCTGATGCTGTAGCGCATCCCGGCGATTCCCTCTTCGTACATGAGGTCGACGATCAACTTCACTTCGTGCAGGCATTCGAAATAGGCCATCTCGGGCTGGTAGCCCGCTTCCACCAATGTTTCGAAACCGGCTTGTACCAGGGAGGTGAGTCCGCCACAGAGCACCACCTGCTCGCCGAAGAGATCGGTCTCGGTCTCTTCGGCGAAGGTGGTCTCGATGACGCCCGCTCGCCCACCGCCGATGGCCGAGGCGTACGACAGCGCCACGTTCTTGGCAGTGCCGGTGGCGTCCTGCTCCACGGCGATGAGACAGGGCACCCCGCCACCTTCGGTGTACGTGCGGCGAACCAGGTGTCCCGGACCCTTGGGAGCGATCATGATCACGTCCACACCCTTGGGTGGGCGGATGCGCTTGAAGCGGATGTTGAAACCGTGCGCGAAGGCCAACGCCTTGCCCGGCTTCATGAAACGCTTGATGTGCGCGTCGTAGGTGGCCTTCTGCTCGGTGTCGGGCATGGTCAACATCACCACATCGGCCCATTTGGCTGCGTCGGCGATGGACTTCACCTCGAGTCCGGCGGCCTGAGCCTTGGCGGCCGAGGACGATCCCTCGCGCAGACCGACGACCACCGGGACGCCACTCTCCTTCAGATTCAGGGCGTGGGCGTGACCTTGGGAGCCGTAGCCGATGATGGCCACTTTGCGACCCTTGATGATCGAAACGTCGCAATCCGCGTCGTAGTACATCTTCGCTGCCATGTTCAACTTGCCTTTCCATGTTTTTGTGAGCGCTGACGCGCTTCTTTGTCGAGTTTGGGAAGAGCCACACGGCCCGAACGCTGCAGGTCGACGATGCCGTATCCCCGCAGGAGTTCTTCGAAGTCGTCGAGTTTGCCGGGACTGCCTTCGAGCGACACAGTGATCGCTTCGACACCCACGGCCAAGATCTTGCCTTCGAAGATGTTGGTCAGTTCCACGACTTCTCCCCGCTCCTCCGGCGGGACCTTCACCGTGGCCATCAGCAATTCGCGCTCGACCGATCGACGCGGATCCAATTCACTGATCTTGACGACATCGATGAGTTTGAACAACTGCTTGACGATCTGCTCGAGGGGCGACGACTCCACGTCCACCACGATGGTGATCCGTGACAAGTCGGGATCCTCGGTGGGCGCAACGGCCAAGCTGAAGATGTTGTAGCCGCGGCGGGCGAACAGTCCGGCCACCCGGGCGAGCACACCTGGTCGGTTCTGCACCAGCACCGACAAGATGTGGTGTGCCGGTGCGATGTTGATTCCGGTGGTGCTCATCGCAGGAACTCCCGTCGATCGTTCTGATGCGGATGCAAGAGAACGTCGTCATTGCTGGATCCGGCCGGAACCATGGGAAAGACCTTCTCCCCGGCATCCACGCGGAACTCCACTACCACCGAGCGGTCATGGATGCTGTTGGCCTTTTCGATGGCCGGCTGCACTTCTTCGGGGCTCTCCACGCGGATACCAACACATCCCATGGCCTCGGCCCACCGCACGAAGTCCGGTAGTTCGGGTGAGAGGTACACCTCGCTGTAGCGCTCTTCGTAGAACATCTCCTGCCACTGACGCACCATGCCCAGATAGGAGTTGTTGAGCACCGCCACCTTGATGGGGATGCGCTCCACACTGGCCGTCACCAGTTCCTGAGCGGTCATCTGGAAGCACCCGTCTCCGTCGACGGCCCACACGGTGCGGTCGGGTCGACCGACCTTGGCCCCGATGGCGGCCGGAATGGAAAAGCCCATGGTGCCGAGTCCGCCCGAATTCACCCAGGTGTAGGGCTCGTTGAAGTGCCAGTACTGCGAGGACCACATCTGGTGCTGGCCGACACCGGAACACAAGATGGTGCCCTCCGGCGCGTTGTCGCGCAACTGCTCCAAACAGAACTGCGGCTTGAGCGAGTCCCCGGGTTCGCTCGGCGCGTAGTACAGAGGGAATTGCTCCCGCCAGCCGCTGACACGACTCTTCCAACCCGAAATGTCGGCCTGCGTCTCTCCGCTGGCCTGCAGGTCCTTGATGGCCTTGATGATCTCCTCGATGACCAGGCGGCAATCGCCCACGATCGGCACATCGGGCCGACGGACCTTGCCCTGTTCGGCCGGATCGATGTCGACGTGGATGATCTTGGCCTCCGGGGCGAAGGTGGCGACCTTGCCGGTGATGCGGTCGTCGAAACGGGCTCCGAGAGTGATCAAGAGATCGCTCTTCTGCATGGCGGTCACCGCCGCAGCGTTGCCATGCATGCCCGGCATGCCCAAACACAGCGGGTGATCGTCCGGGAAGGCCCCGCGGGCCATGAGCGTGGTGACCACCGGCGTATCGATGAGTTCGGCCAGTTCGCGCAGAGCCTCGGCGGCGCGCGCCTTCAACACTCCGCCACCCACGTAGAGCAATGGCTGACGGGACTCGAGAATCAACTTCGCCGCTTCCCGAATCATGCGCGGATGACCCTTCATGGTCGGTCGGTAGCCGGGTAGCGAATCGAGTACATCGTCGTCACTCGGCCAATGCCAGGTCATGGTGTTCTGCAGAACATCCTTCGGTAGATCCAGCAGCACCGGACCCGGTCGACCGGTGGTGGCGATGTGGAATGCCTGGCGCACCATCATCGGGATGTCTTGCGCCGACATGATGAGTTCGTTGTGCTTGGTGACGCTGCGCGTGATGCCGACGGTGTCGCACTCCTGGAAGGCATCGGTCCCGATGGCCCCGGTCGACACCTGTCCGGTGATACAGATCATCGGAATCGAATCCATGTAGGCATCGCACAGCGGCGTCACCATGTTCGTGGCCGCCGGACCACTCGTCACCATGGCCACACCCGGACGACCCGTGACGTGCGCGTAACCCTCGGCCATGTGCCCGGCACCCTGTTCGTGGCGCACCAGGATGTGGCGGATGGCGCTGTCCAGCAATGGGTCGTAGGCAGGCAGGATGCATCCACCCGGCAGACCGAAAATCGTGTCCACCTTTTCCAGTTCCAGGGCTCTGATCAGTGCCTGGGCTCCCGTGATCTTCTCGCTCATATCGTTTCTGCTCTCATGTGTTCCAATCCTCCGGAGTCGTCGGACTTCTTCGGTTGGCTATCGGTTGGGATGATGACCACTTCTGGTGACGAGTCACTCCCGG
>JBMTPW010000053.1:0-9838 GCA_049444115.1 Ilumatobacteraceae bacterium
CCAGATCGAGGAATGCCTGGTATGCCTCAGCGGGGTTCATGTGCTGGTAGGCCATGAACCAGCGCGGTTCGTAGGCGCCGATCGGCAGCAGGGCGACATCGATCGGGCCGAAACGGCGGCCGATCTCACGCGGGCGTGGCGCGGTGGCCACGAGGGCCACAGCGCGCCCGACACCACCCGTGCTCCGAGCCATCAGCTGGCCCCCGATTCCTGGCCGAGATCCCGATCGGGCTCACCGGTGGGGCGGAAATGCTGAATGCTCTCGAGGGTCGGACCCCATTCGCTCGGATCCTTCCAGACCGGCTCGACCCGCATCCCGATCCGGACATCGCCGGCTTCGCATTCCTGGATCAGATGCTGCATCGAGATGTCGGCCCCGTCGAGCAGGATCTGCGCAGCAACATAGGGCAACTTGATCTTCTGCCCGAGGAAGGGCACGTTCACGATGCAGAAGGTGGTGATGGTGCCCTTCGGGCCGACTTCCACGTCTTCTCCCAGATTGCGCGCGCACTTCGGGCACACACCATTGCGGGGTGGGAAATAGACGAGAGAGCACGAGGGGCACCTCTTGCCGATCAAACGACCTTTGGTCAGTCCTTCCAGATGACTGGATGCGTTCGGTCCGGCTGACCATCGATAGGTCACTGCGATCGGTTGGCGCAACCGGAGGATTCCGTCGGCCTGGCTCATTGCGACCCCTTCCCGCCCTCGACCAATTCGAAGCAGGCGATATCGGTGATTCCACCGGAGCGTTCCTCCGCCCAGCGAACGCGCACCGGTGCTCCGGTGTGGAGACGCGTCGGGTCTCCGGCATCGACGGCGTGAAGGACGGGGACATCGGCACCGTCCAAGGTGATGAGAGCCCAGGCGAACGCCCGATCCAACGGCTGACCATCTTCCGGGTCGGCCTGCCAGGCCCAGGACACCACGGTTCCGGTTTCTGGAAGTTCCACCCACTCGGTGAGTTGCTCACCGGTGAGGGGGTCGAATTCCGCCGGCGGAAAATAGACCCGACCGTCGCTGCCACGGGTCCCTTCGAGACGGCCTTCCATCATCGAAGTGAAGAACCGCGACAACTGCGTCCCAACGGTTCGACTGTAGGGATACGACACCACCAGAGGAGCGACGAACGAGCCGTCCTCCCTGGACCAATTCGTTTGCTCGGCCACGCAGATTTCCTATCACGCCCGGTTCCTCGTGGCCCACTCGTCACCGCACATGACCGGCGGAACACGCGGTCCATCGATCACGAAGGTCTATTGCTAAGGTTCGCAGCACATGACGAATCGGGGTTCGTCGAGAGTCGAGGGGGAAGTCGTGGGGAGATTCCGTCGGACCATGGGAATCAAGCGCACCATGGGAATCATCGCTGTCGTGGCATTGGCCGCGGCGGCCGGTTGTTCGAATCGGGAGGAGACGTCGGATACCACCTCGGCCGGAGTCGAAACGAGCGCGCCGCCGTCGACCGACGCGCCCGATTCCACCGACGCGCCGAGTGGCCCGTTGTTCGGCGATCTGCCGAGCCCCTGCGGTCCGGCCACCGATGCCGGTGTACCCACGATCGCCGATGGTCAAAACGGTGGTTCGACCCTGAAACTGGGGACGGCGAACGATCACGGGTACGAAGGTGTGCCCGGGCTCACCATCGAAATGCTCGATGCCGCCGAGGCGTTCGCCGGTTGGTGCAATGCCCAGGGCGGCGTCCGCGGTCTCCCGATCGAAATCGTGGACCTCGATGGAAAGTTGTTCAATGTGCCCCCGGCGATCGAACAAGCCTGCAGCGAGGTCTTCGCCATGGTGGGTGGCGGCTGGGTGTTCGACGACCAGATGTATCCGCGCTTCCACGAATGCGGCATGGTCTCCTTCGCCGGGTACACGGTGACCGCCGCTGCGGCCATGGCCAACGGCAAGGTGCAGCCGATCCCCAATCCGGCCAACGAGAAGCCGGCGACCTGGCTGATCTGGGCCAAGAACGCCTACCCCGATGCGGTGAAGAACGTGGCCATTCTCTATGGCGACTTCCTCACCACCAAGAGCGTCGCCGATCAACTGGCGGCCACCATGAAAGCGGTCGGAAGTTTCGGGGAGCCAACGATGATCCCCTACAACCCCACCGGCGAAGCCAACTGGGTCCCCTTTGCTCAGAGACTGAAGTCGGAGAACATCACGGCCATGTCCTTCGTGGGCGAGCCCGGCAACTTGATCCTGCTCTACAAGGCCATGCGCGAGGTGGGCTATGTCCCCGAATTGGTGCTCAACGATGCCAACTTCTACAGCGATGTGATGGTGGCCCCAGGTAACGCCGAAGCCAACGAAGGCTTCAAGGTGCGCACCATGTACGCACCCTTCGAAGAGGCCGCCAACTTCCCGGCGATGACCTCGTACCTCGACATGATGAAGACCTACAACCCTGACGGACGGATCGCCGGGCTCGGTCTCCAGGCGACTTCGGCCATGCTCATGTTCGTCGTGGCCGCGAACGCCTGCCTCGATGCCAACGGCAACGTTCTCGAACGTGAGTGCGTCCTCGCCGAGGGCATGAAGATTTCTTCGTGGACCGGAGGTGGTCTCCATGCGGAGACCAACCCGTCGGAGAACGTTCCGCCGCCGTGCACGATCATCATGGAAGTCCGTGCCGGGGTGTGGACCAGGGTGTTCCCGGAAATCGGATCGGCGGACGACAACGGCAACGGCTGGCATTGCGATCCCGACGGCGTGGTGGAGATCGCCGGCGACTTCGGCGATGTGACGAGCGGCGTCGATCCGTCACGTCCGAACTGATCGGAGATTCGGAACCTCGCCTTTCGAGGGACTGACCTGGGCGATGCAAGAACTGCTCACCTTCACCATCATCGGTCTGTCGACGGGAGCCATCTATGCCGTGGTCGCCAGCGGGCTGGTGGTGACCTATACGACTTCGGGCATCTTCAACCTGGCCCACGGCGCAACCGGCATGTTGGCCGCCTTCACCTATTGGCAACTGCGATTCGACTGGGGCATCCCCGCTCCGCTGGCCTTGCTGATCACGTTGTTCGTCCTGTGCCCGCTGTTCGGCGTGCTCACCGAACGTCTGGTCGTGCGTGGCCTGCAGGGAACAACCGAAGTTGTTCGTCTCTCGGTCACAGTGGCCCTCTTCGCCTTCATGGTCGGATTGGCCAATTGGATCTGGCCGAGCGATGCCAGCCGCGAGGCCTTTCTCAAGTTCTTCGACGGGAACATCGTGTCCATTGGCGGAGTCAACGTCAGTTGGCACAAGTTGATCACCTTTGCCTGCGCGGTCCTGGTCGCCGTCTTCTTGCGACTGGTCCTGTTCCGCACGCGCATGGGCGTAGCCATGCGCGCCGTCGTGGACGACCGCAGTTTGGTGGAACTGAACGGAGCTCGACCCGACCACGTGGCCATGTTCGCCTGGGCCACGAGCGCATGCCTGGCGGGGCTCGCCGGCATCCTGCTCGCCGGCGAGCAGCAGCTGAACATCGAGCCCCTGGTGCTCCTCGTGATCAACGCCTACGCCGCCGCCATCATCGGTCGCTTGCGCAATCTCCCGCTCACCTTCGTGGGCGCGGCGTTGCTCGGATTGCTCGACGCCTACTACCTGATGCTGTCCGATGAAAGTTGGTTCCCGCAGAGTGTCTTCGGATTCGGGCTGACCGGTCTGCGGGCCTCGATCCCGACCATCGTTCTCTTCATCGCGCTCCTGTTGCGGCCGCAAACCAGACTGCGAACGGGAACCGTTCGATTCCGCGAAGAGAACCGCGTGCCCGAATGGCGGACTGCGGTGTTCGGCGCCGCCGCTCTCATCGTCATCACCGTGGGCATCTCCGGCATGCTCACTCGCTCCAACACGCTGCTCCTGCTGAATGCCTTCACCTTCGCCATCGCCGCTCTTTCGTTGGTACCGCTCACCGGCTACGCCGGCCAGATGTCGCTCGCGCCGCTCACCTTCACCGGCCTCGGAGCAATCGCCATGTCGAAGCTGCCCGGTCAAGGGAATCTGATCACGTTGGTGGTTGCCGTGGCCATCGTCGCGGTCATCGGAGCGCTGGTGGCCTTGCCAGCCCTGCGCCTGTCGGGTATCTATCTCGCCCTGTCGACGGCGGCGTTCGCCGTATTGGTGACGAAGTTGGTGTTCAACCAGCGACAGACGTTCCAGACCGGCAACATCTCCGTGCCGATCCTGGATCTTCCCTTCTTGACCATCGACTCGCCACGCGGTCGCTTGATCCTGGCGGCCTGTGCATTCTCCGCACTGGGATTGGGAGTTGTGACTCTGCGACGCAGTCGCCTCGGTCGTCAGTTGATCGCTCTCAAGGACTCTCCTGCGGCCGCTGCCACTTTGGGTATGAGCCTGACGCGCGCCAAGGTCACGGCCTTCGCAATTTCGGCAGGAATCGCCGCTTGTGCGGGTGCTCTGGCCGGCGACAAGGTGAGTCCCCAACAATTCGATTTCATGCAGAGTCTGCCACTGGTGCTGCTGGCGGTGGTCGGAGGTGTGGGAACCGTCGCTGGAGCGTTGTTCGGCGGCTTCCTGCTGGGTGGGAACTCGGTACTGGCCACCGTGGTTCCCAGTATCTCGAATTGGACCAAGGTCGGCCCTGGACTCATCGGCGTCACCCTCGGACGCAATCCCAATGGTGCAGCCAGCCAAACCGCCGACAACTTCCGCACCCTGCAAGGTCGCTGGGACCTGCTCGCAGTCTCGACTGTCGGTGCGATCACCATCTGGGCCCTCAATGCCCTCGAGATCATTTCTCGGTGGTCGTTCTTCGTGGGAGCGATGTTCTGGCCCCTGGCGGTGACGCCGAATCTGGTGGGCCTCACCATGGCCTCGAGTCGCAGACGACTGACTGCGCTCGCCATCCTCGCGCTCGGAACATTGCTGGCCGCCGGGGTGGACTGGGGCACCGCGCTCGACGCCACCGGTAAACGACTCATCGCCCTCATCTTCTTGATCGCCACCTTCGGTCTCGGGGCCCAACGAACTCTGGAATCTGCTCCTCGTCTGCACCGCGCTTCGCCCGACCTCATCGGACTGAGCGAACCGTTCAGCGACGAAGAACTCACCCGTGCCGATCGAGCGTTGGGGGTCACCTGGTGAGCATGTTGCTCGAGACCAAGGCCGTCAGGGTCCGTTTCGGCGGCGTCATGGCTCTTGGCGGTGTGGAGATCGCCGTTCCTGCCGGCCAGGTGACCGGCCTCATCGGACCGAACGGTGCGGGGAAGACCACGTTGTTCAACGTGGTCAGCGGTATCCAGGAGCCGACGTCGGGAGCGGTCATCATCGATGGAGTCGACGTCACCCACATTGCTCCCCATCGGCGGGCCCGTCTCGGCTTGGCCCGGACCTTCCAGCGTTTGGAACTGTTCAGTTCGTTGTCGGTCCGTGACAACGTCCGGGTCGCCGCCGAGTTGGCTCGCCTCCCCGAAGTTCAGCCCTGGGTGGATTCGATCGTGGAGCGGGTCGGTCTCGGCGACATCGCTGATCGCACGGCCGGTGATCTGCCCACGGGTTCGGCGCGGTTGGTGGAAATCGCCAGGGCCCTGGCCACCAAACCACGCCTGCTCCTGCTCGATGAACCGGCGTCGGGCCTCGACGAGCCCGAAACCGAACATTTGGGCGACCTCCTCCGAACCCTGGCCTCCGAAGGGCTCGGCATCTTGTTGGTGGAACACGACGTAGGACTGGTGATGCACGTGTGCGATTCGATCTACGTCTTGGACCTGGGCGTGATCATCGCCCACGGGTCACCGCGAGAGATCAAGGAGAATCCTCTGGTTCTCTCGGCCTATCTGGGGGCCTCGTGAGTCGTCCCGTCCTCGAACTGCGCGGTGTCCACGCGAGCTACGGCAGTATCGAAGTTCTGCACGGCATCGATCTCCGCGTCGGTGCGGGGGAAGTCGTGGCTCTCCTCGGTCCGAACGGCGCCGGCAAGAGCACCACGATCAAAGTCATCAGCGGACTTTTGAAGCCCACTGCTGGACACATTCGAGTGGCCGGCCGCGATGTCACCGGAGCCTCGGCCCACGCACTGGCTCGTGCGGGTTTGTGCACCATCCCGGAGGGTCGGGGCATTTTTCCCAACCTGACCGTGCGCGAAAACCTGCTGATGGCCACCTACATGGGCCGTCGATTGAGCGACATCGAGGAGTCCACGTACGGTCGGTTCCCACGTCTGTCCGAGCGTCGCCAGCAGTTGGCCGGAACTCTGTCCGGCGGGGAACAACAGATGCTTTCTCTGGCCCGAGCACTGGCTACCGATCCCGCAGTGTTGCTTCTCGACGAGTTGTCGATGGGTCTTGCTCCCCTGGTGGTAGCCGAGCTCTACGAGCAAGTGGCCGGCATCACCGCCCAAGGTGTGTCGGTCCTCGTCGTGGAGCAGTTCGCCCGAACCGTTCTCGGTATCGCCGATCACGCGGTCGTCATCGCTCAGGGACGGGTCCGTGCGGCCGGACGCGCCGCCGACATCGGCGAGGACGTCCTGGCCGGGGCCTACCTTGGTCGTTAGTGGGCTCGTCTCGTTCCGGGGACCAATGCAGTTTCCGGTACCGTTTCTCGCACCACCGAGTTCGGAACGGTGCGCGAGTCCGGACCGTCGCATCGCATCACGGAAGAAACGAGAGTCATGAACGAGGATCGCATCCAGACCTTCACCGAGGAAATCGCCGAGATGAAGTTGCGCGGCTCACGCGCCGATCGTGAGCGAATGCTGTTGGTGGTGGGCGTGTTGGCACTGGTGGCCGGCGTCGGGTTGGCGGTCTTCGGTGGTTTCCAGGCCAGCGGGACGAGCGATACCGGCGATCAGGTGGCCTACCTGGCCACCGGCACCCTCATCGGCCTCGCTCTGGTGATCGCCGGGACCGCTCTCTTCGTGCGCTACTCCTTGGCTCGATTCCTGCGCTTCTGGCTGGTGCGGTTGGTGCACGAACATCGAACCGAAACCGACCGGGTCGTCGCCGAACTACAGGCCATCAAATCCCGAATCGGCGACAACTAGGCGATCGTCGCGCCGGAAACGGTCGATGACCGGTCACAACGGTGACGCTCGCGATCCACGGGCGTAATCTCTCTGCATGATCGCCGTGGCCCTCATTCGCGCCGGCTCGGTGCCGGCCGGGACCGATGAGGCGGTCTGCGAAGCCGGTGGCGCTGTGGTGTTGCTCGGCACGGGCACATCCGAAGCCGCCCAAGCGCTCTCCTCAGTGGCCCGGACCGTCTGGAAAGTGGAGTGCGCGGACGCTCCGTCGTGGCCGTCCGTTGCATCATTTGCCGAACTCACCGTCGAAGCGGTGCGCATGGCCGGTCACCTGGGAGAGACGATCATCGTTCCGGCCAGCCCTGATGGTCGAGATCTGGCACCTCATGTGGCTCGTCGGCTGGACCGACCCTTTTTCGCCGGCGCCGTGGCGGTCACCGACGATGCCGTGGGTGTGGTGCGCGGCGGTGGATTGCAGATCGCCGACATCCCCATCTCGGGACCGGTCGTGTGCACTCTGCAGGTCGGCAGTCGAGGCGTCGATACCCATCATGATCCGACCACGGTCACCGCACTCACCCTTTCGGCGACGGCCGGATCGACCACCACGGAATCGGCCGTGGTCACCGTCGAGGTCCTTCCACCCGACGCCGCCACCATGGACCTCTCCGAAGCCCCGCGTATCGTCGGCGGAGGGGCCGGACTCGTTTCAGCGGACTCCTTTGTCGCACTCGAGGCCGTGGCTGCGGCCATGGATGCCTCGATGGGCGTCACGCGGGTGATCACCGATCGTGGCTGGGCGTCTCACGAGCGCCAGATCGGCACCACCGGTGTGGTGGTGAGTCCACGGCTCTACCTGTCGTTCGGAATCAGCGGAGCCGTCCAGCACACCAGTGGTTTGGGGCAACCCGAACACATCATCAGCGTCAACACCGATCCCCATTGCCCGATGATGCAGATGTCCGATCTGGCCATCGTCGCCGATGCCAACGAGGTTCTCGAAGAACTCGCATCCTTGCTCGGTGTCTCTCCTTCGGTGGTCGAACGAGCCTCATGAACGCCCCCACCCCGAGGAGCCATGCCACGTCCGACATCGACGTGCCCGATGCGAAAGTTCGGGATGCTGATGTCCGGGATGCTGATGTCCGGGATGCTGATGTCCGGGATGCTGATGTCATAGTCGTTGGTGCCGGTCCCGCCGGATCCTGCGCGGCGTTGGCCGCAGCCCGCCGCGGCCAACGGGTGATCCTGATCGAACGCGGACCCTTTCCGGGTTCGAAGAACATGTACGGAGGTGTGGTCTACCCCCGAATCCTCGATGTCCTGATTCCCGAGTGGTGGACCTCGGCACCGATCCAGAGATGGGTCGTGCGTCGATCCACCATGCTGTTGTCCGAGACCGGAGCGCTGAACATCGACTACCGCAGTGAGAACTGGGGCCGACCGCCCTACAACGGAGCCACGGCCTATCGACCGGACTTCGATCATTGGCTGGCCCGCCAGGCCGCGGAGGCCGGGGTCGAACTCGTGTGCTCGACCACGGTCACCGGATTGTTGCGAGACGATCGCGGCCGGGTCGTCGGGGTTCGAACCGATCGCCCCGACGGAGATCTGCGTGCTTCGGTGGTGGTCGCCTGCGACGGTGTGAACAGTTTCCTCGCCAAAGAGGCCGGTCTCTACCCGGACGTCGATGCCGCCAATTTCACCCTCGGAGTCAAAGAGACCTTGTCGTTGCCACGCGACGTGATCGAGAATCGCTTCGGTGTCCGCGACGACCAGGGCGTGGACATCGAGATCCTCGGCGGAACCTCGGGAGTCAACGGCGGTGGATTCATCTACACCAACCTCGACACCATCGCCCTTGGTGTGGTGCTGAAGCTTCCCAAACTGGCCGCTCAGTCGCGACGACCCGAGGAGATCATCGCCGAGCTGAAGAAACATCCAGCAATCGCCCCCCTCGTCGAGGGTGCCGAGATCGTCGAGTACTCGGCCCACGTCATTCCCGAAGCCGGCCTCGACATGATGCCGAAAATGGTGGCGGACGGTCTTCTGGTGGCCGTGGACGCCGCCGCACTGTGTTTGGCGGCTGGGATCTGGCTCGAAGGGGTCAACTTCGCGCTGGCCAGCGGAATGTACGCCGGTGAGGCCGCAGCGGAGGCGATTGCTGCCGGTGACACGTCGGCCCGGGGACTGCGCCGCTACACGAAGAGTCTCGAGTCCTCGTTCGTTCTCACCGACCACCGCAAACTGCGCCGGATCCCCCACTTGGTGCTCTCGGATCGCGTTCAACATCTCTACCCCGCGTTCGTCACTGCGGTGGTGGAGAGAATGTTCCGGGTGGACAATCCGCGACCGAAACCGGGCCTCCGACGGATCGTGCGGGAGGAGCGTCGGCGAGCGGGCATATCCTGGCGCCACCTACTGCGTGATGGTTGGACCGGAATGAGAGGCTTCGGATGACGAATCCAGTGTCGACCCGGATCGAGGTGGATTCGACCTGGAGTGGAATTCCCTTCGAAGAGCGGATGGCCACCGCCGAATTCCGCATTCACGAACGCGCCCATATCACCGTGAACGGAGACACCTGCCGCGGTTGCACCACCCGGGAATGCGTCGTCGCCTGTCCAGCAAACCTCTTCGTACCCACGAGCGACGGAGGAATCCTGTTCAACTACGAGAACTGTTTCGAATGCGGCACCTGTTACATGGTCTGCAATCGGGACGGTGCCATCACCTGGACGTACCCCGATGGCGGGTACGGGATCGTCTTCCATCGAACATGATCGGCGTCTGCTTGAAATGGATCCCCGGCGACGAGCGGTACGTGCAGCTCTCCTTTGCCGATCAGGCCGCCCTCGAGTTGG
>JBMTPW010000054.1:0-9781 GCA_049444115.1 Ilumatobacteraceae bacterium
CACTGCGCCAATTGACTCGAGGTCGGCAATTCACCGTTCAGGAGAAGATAGGCCACCTCCAAGAAGGTGCTCTTCTCGGCCAACTGCTCGATGGGGTATCCGCGATAGCGCAGAATTCCGTTGTCGCCGTCCAGATAAGTGATGGAGGAGCGGCAGGCCGCAGTGCTCAAATAGGCCGGGTCGTAGAGGAAGAGGTTGGGGTCGAGTTCTCGCAGTGCCGAGGAGGGAAAGACCCCTCCCGTGATCGGAACAGTGACCTTCTTGCCGGTGCGGTCGTCGATGATCGTGATGGTGTCAGGCACCGTGATCGTCCCCTCTATATGGAACCCGTTGTTCGGGTTGCTCGTGTCGTGGAGGCTTTCTCCTCCGTTGAGCAGGATAATCACTCAGCGGGTGGTTCCCCGTACCCGTGTCTCACAAGGGCATGTTGTCGTGCTTGCGTCCCGGGAAGGACTCGCGCTTTTCGGCCAATGCCGCCAGGGCTTCACAGATGGACGAGCGGGTATCGGCGGGTTCGACGATCGCATCGATGAAGCCGCGTTCGGCACCGATGTATGGATTCAAGAGGCGTTCGGCGTAGTCGGCCTCGAAGGCGGCGCGCTCGTCGGGGGTGGCGCGACGTTGCAAAATGGCAGCGGCCTGCCCAGCGCCCATGACCGCCAATTCGGCCCATGGCCAGGCCAGGCAGAGGTCGTTGCCCATCTTCTTCGAGTCCATCACGATGTAGGCGCCGCCATAACTCTTGCGCAGGATGACACAGATCCGGGGTACGGTCGCGCGCCCGTAGGCGAAGACCAATTGCGCCCCGTGGCGGATCATGCCGCGCCATTCGAGGTCCTTGCCGGGGTAGAAGCCCGGGGTGTCGACGAGAGTGAGGATCGGCAGGTTGAAGGCGTCGCAGAACGAAACGAAGCGAGCACCCTTCTGCGAAGCGGGGATGTCCAGCGTTCCGGCGAGAGCCATGGGCTGATTGGCCACGACACCGACGGGACGGCCGTCGAAGGTGCAGAGCGCAGTCACCAGGTTGGGTGCGAAGTGCGGGCGCAGTTCCAAATATTCGCCATCGTCGCAGAGGGTGCTGATCACCTGGCGCACGTCGTAGCTTCCGGTCGAGGAGGTCGGCATGAGCTCTCCGGCCTCGGGAGTGGTTCGCTGCGGATCGTCCTCGGCGGACCATCGAGGAGCCACGGCGTCCAGATGATCCGGAAGATATGAGAGCAGGCTTTCGGTGAATCCGATGGCCGCAGGAAGATCCTCGACGACCGCAGTCGCCGCGCCCGAGAAGCGGGCATGGATACCAACCCCACCCAGTTCGTCGTTGTCGATCTGGATGCCGGTGAATTCGGCCACCATCGTCGGTCCGGACACGAACGCGTAGGCCGCTCGGGTCATGATCACGTGATCGACGATGCCGAGAAGGAGGGCTGGACCCGAAACGGCCGGTCCGTCCACGATGATGATGGTGGGCACGAAGCCCGAGCAGTCGGTCAGAGCCTTGGCCGCCAGACCCCAGCCATGGAGCGCTGAGAATCCTTCTCTGAGATCGGCTCCTGATGACGCCATCACCGCCACGAAGGGGATGCGGGCATCGAAGGCGGCCCGGGCTGCGGTTTCGATGAGCGATGACGATTCCGAGGACAATGCGCCGCGATGAGTGTCGGCGGAGACTTCCAGCCACACCACTCGGCGACCATCGAGATCGCGCACCTGCGCCTCCGCGACTCCCGGGACACGCGCTTTCAATGGAACCTGGGACACGCAGACACAGTATGTCGCAGGCCGATGGTGGCTCCGGTGCGGCGAGGGGTGCCGGCGATCAATGCTCGGCCAGGGCCTCCGGACCGACGTACAGACCGGGTTGGCGGCCCTCTCGACGCTGGATGACCGCTCGGGCGATGTCCAGACAGGCCCGGGTCACTGCACTCGGACCTGGTCGCCGGCGTTGTACCCAGCCCACCACCCGACGTGGGAGGTCCGGCACGGCAATGGTGGAGAAATTCCCGGTCAGCCAGACCGGTACCGCAGTGGCCGGCACGATGGCCGCGCCGAATCCTTCGAAGGCGAGTGAAGCCATGAGCCTCACTCCGTCGATCTCGGCCTGCACCCGCAACGTGACGTGGCGATCGTCGGCAGCCCGGTTGATGATCCGACGCAAGGTTGCCGAAGGTGGAGGGAGCAAGAGCGGATGGTCGGCCAGGTTCGCCATGGAGAGGCGCTTCTGGCCGTGCCAGGGATGCCGGGCATGGACCAGAAGGACCAGGTCTTCCGCGAACAGGGGCTCCACTTGAAGTTCGGGTTCCTCCACGGGAAGGTGGACGATGGCGGCGTCGAGATGTCCGGAGAGCAGGCGTGGGATGAGGCTGGAAGTCCCGCCTTCGGAGATCAGCGGTCGCACAGCGGGGTGGGCCTGGGCGAGTCGGGAGAGGAATTGCGGCATGAGCCAGCGACCAGTGGTGCCGATGACCCCGAGACGGGCCTCGCCGGCCACGATGTCGTGGAGGGCGGCGATGTCGGCAGCGATGTCGTCGATTTCGCGCATGATCCGACGGCCGTGTTCGGCCACCAAGAGACCCTCCTCGGTCAATGAACCACTGGCGCGGTCCACCAAGGTGGCCCCGACGTCCCGCTCGAGCCGGGCGATATGGGCCGAAACATTGGATTGGACGGTGACCATGGCCCGGGCGGCTGCCGAGAACGAACCGTGGTCGGCAATGGCCAAAAGAGAGGCGATCTGGCGAACATCCATCTGAAAAAAAGATATCAGATATCGCTCATATCTACTTGAACGGTAGGTGGAATAGTGGCAGTATCTGTTCTGTTGTTCGCTGTGTGTTTCCCCCAAACACACACGACAAGATCCCCCATAAGGCGGACCCCCCTCCGCCGGGATCCAGGTTGAGAGGCCCCGCTTCCCCCAAGCGGGGCCTTTCCCGTTCTCGGGGTGATGGTCCAAGGGAACGGAGAGGGGATTCGATGCCTCGAAACGGCGTTACCGTGAGGCCATGAAGTCGGCGGCCATTTTCGACTTGGATCGCACCCTCTTGACGGGTGCTTCGGGACCGGTGTTCTCCGCTGGCATGCGTGAGGCCGGGCTCGTGGATCGAACCGTCCCCGGTGAGAAGGCCCTCTTCGAAGTGTTCAATCGCATCGGCGAAACCTTGCCGTCCATGTTCCTGGCGCGCCAGGCGGCGACCCTGGCCAAAGGACAAGAACGCGCCGCAGTTCGCAAAGTGGCACGTGCCGTTGCGCCGACGCTGCGCGACATGATCCCGCCTTTCGCCCATGCGGTGATCGACGAACATCGCAAGGCGGGTCGTTTCTTGGTGATAGCCACGACGACACCACGCGACTTGGTCAAGCCGTTGGCGGATCTTCTCGGTTTCGATGATGTCGTCGGTACGCGTTACGGGGTCGACGAGGACGGCAGGTACAACGGACGGATCGATGGCCCGTTCGTGTGGAACTCGGGGAAACTCGAAGCCGTTCGCGCGTGGGCCCGCAAGAAGCGGGTGTCCTTGGCAGACAGTTACGCCTACTCGGACAGCGTGTACGACACGCCTCTTCTCGGAGCCGTTGGTCACCCCGTGGCCGTGAATCCCGATCCGCGTCTGATGGTGGTCGCTGCAGCGCGGCGCTGGCCGGTGATGCACTTCGATGTTCCCCTGGGGGTGGCCAAAGTCCCCATCGTCAATCTCGAATTGCAGCGTCTTCTGTTGCAGCTGGCGCGTCCGTCGTTCATCCCCTTCGCTGATTTCGACATTCAGGGCACCGAGAACATTCCCGATAGCGGCCCGGCAATTCTCTGTGGCAATCACCGTTCCTATTTCGACGTCTTTGCGATGGCCGTGACTGTGGCGCGTGTCGGCCGTCCGGTGCGTTTCCTTGGCAAGAAGGAAGTCTTCGACGCTCCGGTGGTTGGACAACTGGCCACGGCACTCGGAGGAATTCGAGTCGAGCGAGGAACGGGCAGTGACGAACCATTGCGCGCCGCCGAAGAGGCTCTGGCCGCCGGGGAACTGGTGGCGATCATGCCCGAGGGAACCATTCCGCGGGGTCCAGCGTTCTTCGACCCAGTGCTGAAGGGTCGTTGGGGGGCGGCCCGCCTGGCGGTTGCCGCCAACGTACCGGTCGTGCCGGTGGGTCTATGGGGGACCGAGAGGGTCTGGCCGCGCTCGGCACGACTTCCAAATCTGTTGAACGTCACCAATCCACCGAAGATCCGCATTCGTGTCGGTGAATCCATGTCACTGAAGGACGAGGATCCGGATACCAACACGGCGCGCATCATGGAAGCGATCTCGGCGCTACTGCCCGAAGAGGGGCGTATCGCACGAACCCCTTCCGAGGAAGAATTGCGCCTCAGCTATCCGCCGAGTTATCGCGGTGATCCGGACAAGGAATCCGAACGACGGCCAGGAACCGATTGAGAACCTGATGGGGCGTGCTCAGATCCGAGACGTCGGCAGGTCCTAGGCGGCGTGGAGAGCAGGCAGCACGTCGGTAGCGAGGATGTCGAGAGAATCACGCAGGTCGTGATCGGGCATTCCGCCCATATCGAGCATGACCAACTGCGTGTCGAGATGCAGGGTTTCGCGAGCGATAGCGAACCGTTCGAGTACTTCGGCCGGTGAACCGCAGATGGCGATCGACGACGTCAGCGATTCATACGTGGCTCGTGGGAAGGAGCGGGCATCGCGACCGGCGCGCTGGGCGCTCTCGTGCGTCCACTTCGAGAGTTCGCCCCAGTACGCCTCGTAGCGCGGACGGAACCGTGCGTGCGCTTCTTGTGAGGTGCGAGCAACTCCGAAATGGGAGATGGCTCCGATCCGGCGCTGTGCTGGATCATGGCCGTATTTCAGCCAGGCCGCCTCGTAATGCTCGACTGCTGGTTTGAACATTTCCCACACGCCGAACACTGAAGGGAGCATGAGCCGGCACCCGAGTCGTGCTGCCAGATCGACGCTCTCGAGACTGAGGCCGGCGCCGATCCAAACTGGTGGTCGCGGCGTCTGCGTCGGGCGCGGGTGGATGGTGACGTGATGAAGGGGAACCCGATGATGACCCGTCCAGGTGACGTCTTCTTCCGACCAGAGTCGAAGAATCAACGCGAGGCTCTCGGCGAATCGGTCGCTGGCCGTTGATTCGTCCTGGCCGAACTCGGTGTACACGTCGGGGAACAGGGTGCCGCGGCCGAAACATGGTTCGATGCGTCCGTTGGAGATGGCGTCGATGGTCGCGTAATCCTCTGCGACACGCACCGGATCGAGATTGGCTGCAAGTGTCACCCCGGTGGACAGTCGCAGTGTCGTCGTACGTTCAGCCGCCGCAGCAAGGAGAACCTGTGGTGACGACACGATGTAGCGGCTGAAGTGATGCTCGCCGAAGTGAATGGTGTCGAAGCCCGCAGCCTCGGCCCACACCGCTTGGTCGATGAGATTGCGATGGCGTTGTGCAGGCGTGCGCATCTCTCCGGTGATCGGATCGCGAATCAGATCTCCGAGGGAGAGCAGGCCGGTCCGCACGGGTCAATCGTAGGAGATTGCCGAGCAAGCGCATCGGTTCAGGAGATTGCTGAACCGTCGATCCGGTTCAGGAGATTGCCGAACCGTCGAACCGGTTCAGGGTACTGAAGGTCTCCACCGGGTTTCGGCGCAAGCGTGTCGCTCGGAACACTGGATGGCCGAGGAAAATCACTGCCGCCAGCGCATGATCCGCAGGGAGACCGAGAAGTTCCCCGGTCTCTGGTTCCACTCGCGAGGCGAACGTGGTGAGGACCCCGCCGAGTCCATGTGCCCGGGCCGAGAGCAAAATGCTCCAACAGAACGGATACACCGACGCTCCTCCGGTCAAGGCGGGCCGGTCCAGGTCCTTGTCCATCATGGCAATCCTCGACAAGTCGGCAGCAATCGCAAGGACCACTGGGACGTGTTCGATGCGCTCCAGGAGATCATTCGGCGCAGCTCCGGACGGAACAGTGGTCAGGACCGATGCTGACGGTGCGACTGCGCTGAACGGTGTCCTTCCCGTGGCGCTGATCGCGGCGTACTCGTCCCACACCGGCCGCATGGCTCGACCGAGTGCACTGCGCAGACTGCGGTCGGCCACAACCGCAACTCGCCACGGCTGCCGATTTCCACCGCTCGGAGCGAAGCGCGCGTCGTCCAGGATGGCCATGATGGTGGTCGTATCCACTGGTTGGTCGGTGAAGCCGCGGACGGCGCCCGTGGACCGCAAGGCAGCCGTCAGGGAGAGTTCCTCCACCGGATCGGTTCCGGAAGTCGTCATCGATTCAGCGATCGCCGGCGACCTTGGCGCGCACGATGTTCAGGGCCGAGCCGGCCTTGAACCACTCCACTTGTTCATCGCTGAAGGTGTGGACGCCCTCGAAGTCGATCGTCGACCCGTCGGGCTTCACGATCTGGCAGGTGACGTTTCGGCCCGGAACCGGTGGCAGATTCAGAACATTGATGCGGTCGTCCTCGCCGATCAGTTCGTAGGTCGCCGGATCGGCAAATGTCAGCGGAATCAGACCCTGCTTCTTCAGGTTGGTTTCGTGGATGCGGGCGAAGGAGCGAGCGAAGATCACGACTCCTCCGCGGAATCGGGGTTCCATGGCTGCATGCTCGCGTGACGATCCTTCGCCGTAGTTGCGATCGCCGATGGCGCACCACTTGATGCCTGCTTCGCTGTATCGCTTGGCGATGTCGGGGTACGAACGAACTCCACCATCGGTGATGTCCTTGCCCTCGCCGACGGCACCGGAGAAGGAATTCACCGCACCGATGAAGAGGTTGCCCGAGATGTTCTCCAGGTGACCGCGATACTTGAGCCACTTCCCGGCTGCCGAGATGTGGTCGGTGGTGCACTTGCCCTGAGCTTTCATGAGTACCGGCAGGCCTCGATAGTCCTGACCATCCCACGCTGGGAAAGGTTCGAGAAGTTGCAGGCGGTCGCTCGTCGGGTTGACGGCCACGGTGACCGAACTGCCGTCGGCCGGCGGTGGGGTGAAGGTGTTGGAACCGGGGTCATAGCCGCGTTCGGGGAGCACCTGGCCGACGGGAGCTTCCAAGCGCACCTGCGAACCGTCGGGTGCGGTGATCGTGTCCACGGTGGGATCGAAATCGAGTCGACCAGCAAGAGCGATTGCCATCACCGTCTCCGGGGAGGTGACGAAACTCAACGTGTTGGCTGAACCGTCGTTTCGCTTCGGGAAGTTGCGATTGAAGGAGTTGACGATGGAGTTCGGCTTGTCGGTCACTTCCTTGGCGCGTTCCCACTGGCCGATGCACGGTCCGCAGGCATTGGCGAGCACTGTGGCTCCGACCGCCTCGAGTTCCGCGAGCAAACCGTCGCGTTCGATGGTGGCGCGGATCTGCTCCGACCCTGGACTGATGAGCAGATCGGTCTTGGCGCGCAAACCCTTGGCCGCCGCCTGACGGGCGATGGACGCGGCGCGGGTGATGTCCTCATAGGACGAGTTGGTGCACGAACCGATGAGTGCAGCAGAGACCTCGAGCGGCCAGCCGTTGGCGGCCGCTTCGCTCCCGAGTGCCGAGCCGACGCGGTGGGCGCGGTCCGGAGAGTGGGGACCGTTGATGAGTGGCTTCAGGGCATCGAGATCGATGTCCACCACTTGGTCGTATTGGGCACCTTCGTCTGGACGAAGATCCCCAGCCACCCGATCGGCCGCTTCGGCGATGTCGGCGCGGCCCGTTGCCCGCAGGTAGGCGGCCATGTTCGCGTCGTATGGAAAGACCGAGCAGGTTGCGCCGATTTCGGCACCCATGTTGCAGATGGTGGCCTTGCCGGTGGCCGAGATGGAATCGGCTCCCGGCCCGAAGTATTCGACGATGGCGCCGGTCCCACCTTCGACCGTCAGGACTCGAGCCACCTCGAGGATGACATCCTTGGGGGAGGACCAACCGCTGAGACGACCGGTGAGGCGGACGCCGATGACCTTGGGCCAGCGAACGTTGAAGGGGAAACCAGTCATGACGTCCACCGCATCGGCTCCGCCGACGCCGATCGCCACCATGCCGAGGCCGCCGGCATTAGGGGTGTGGCTGTCGGTGCCGATCATCATGCCGCCCGGGAAGGCGTAGTTCTCGAGCACGACTTGATGGATGATGCCGCTCCCGGGCCCCCAGAAGCCGATGCCGTACTTGGCCGACACGGTCTTCAGGAAGTCGAAAACCTCGCGGTTGTCGTCCAGAGCCACGCCGAGATCGATCTTCGCGCCGACCTTGGCCAGGATGAGATGGTCACAGTGGACCGTGGACGGAACTGCGGTCGTCGGCAGTCCGGCAGTCATGAATTGCAGGAGGGCCATCTGTGCCGTGGCGTCCTGCATGGCCACTCGGTCGGGATGGAAATCTGCGTAGCTCTCGCCGCGCACCATGTCTTGTTGGGCGGGATCGGACAGATGATTGATGAGGATCTTCTCGGCCAGGGTCAAGGGACGTCCGAGGCGCTGGCGGCCGAGAGCCGCATTCGCCGCCAGGGTCGCATAGACCGACTCGACCAGGGAAAGGGGAGTACCAGCAGTAACCGTCGTCATGGAGACAAGTATAATACAAGTGTGCGTGAGATCAGATACCGGGCCATCGCCGACGACCTTCGTCGACGGATCGGCTCCGGGGAACTGGGTCTCGGCCGCCTCTTGCCGTCGGAAGCCGAACTTGGTGAGTCCTATGACGCCAGTCGGGTCACCATTCGCCGGGCACTGGAGGTCCTGCGAGAGGAATCCTTGGTGGATGCCCGGCAAGGTTTGGGTTGGTACGTAGCCGCCATGCCGTTGCGGCAGAGCCTCGGTCGCCTTGGCACCATCGAAGGTCAGATGCTCGACGACGGGATTCGTCCGGAGCGCAAGGTCCTGGAGTTCGGCTTCGAAGCCGCCAGCGGTCGGGTGCGCGAGGTGCTCGGACCCGGACAGGTACTGCGCGTGAAGAGACTGAACCTTGCCGATGGAGACCCCTTCGCAGTGGTCACGGTTTGGTGTCGGGCCGAACTGGGCGAGCGGCTGTCGCGAGCCGATGTCGAACGATCGCCGTTCTATGAACTGCTCGACGTTCCGCTCTTGGGCGCAACCCAGACCATCGGTGCCGACGCAGCCACGGCGACGGATGCGGCACTACTGGACATCCCAATGGGTTCTCCGGTCTTGCGGTGTACGCGGGTGACCACCGATGTTCATCGGCGCGCCGTCCTGCTTTCCGAGCATGTCTTTCCGGCGCATCGCACCGAGTTCGTGGTCGAGTTGCCCAACGTCGAACCGTCGATGGCCCCCACCGGATTACGACTCGTGGAATGAGGAGAAACCACACGACTAATCTCGCCTAGTCATGTCCTCGGCCCCGCCCCTCGAGTCACGCGTCGGCCACCTCCCGGCTCTCGACGGGATACGCGGTTTGGCTGTGGTCATCGTCTTGCTCTACCACCACAGCACGTCGTGGATGACCGGTGGAGAACTGACAGTTTCGATGTTCTTCACGTTGTCGGGGTTCCTCATCACCCGTCTCATGGTCAACGAGTGGAACTCCAGCGGGACGGTGTCCCTGCGACGATTCTACGAACGGCGTGCTCGCCGGCTCTTTCCGGCTTCGTTCGCTGTTCTTCTGGCCGTGGTGGTCATCTGGACGGTCTTTCCCGGATCGGGACGGAAACTCTCGGCCTGGGAATGGACCGCGGGTTTGGCGTACTTCGAGAACATCTATCTGCAGTCGGCGGGGAAGGACTACGGAGGTCTGTTCGGTCTGGGAAACCCGGTCCAGCATCTCTGGAG
>JBMTPW010000055.1:0-9547 GCA_049444115.1 Ilumatobacteraceae bacterium
CGCCGCGCAACCGCATGTCACCTTTCTCTGCACTCAGAACAATCCGACCGGGACGGTGGACTCGCCCGACGTCGTGAAGGCTGCTCTGGCGAACGGGAGTGGTCTGGTCGCCGTCGACGAGGCGTATGGACAGTTCTCTCCCTGGAGCGCCACGGAACTTCTCGACGAGGAGTCACCACTGGTGGTCATCAGGACGTTTTCGAAGACCTGGAGCATGGCGGCGGCTCGACTCGGCTACCTCGTGGGTCCGCGCTGGTTGGTGGCCGAACTCGACAAGGTCGTCCTGCCCTATCACCTCGATGCGGTGAAGCAGATTGCCGGGACCGTTGCGCTGCAATTCGCGTCCGAGATGCAGGAGCGTGTGCGCCACATCGTCGCCGAACGGGAGCGGGTGTCGGCCGAACTGGGCTCGTTCGCCGTGGATGTCTTTCCGAGTGGTGCCAATTTCGTTCTCTTTCGACCGCGCACGATGTCTGGTGAGGAGCTCTGGCGTCGATTGGTGGATCAGGGAGTCTTGATCCGCAACTGTTCGAGTTGGCCGCGCCTGTCCAACTGTTTGCGTTCGACCATCGGGACCGCCGATGAGAACGATTGTTTCCTTCGAGCAATGTCCCGCGTCCTGACGAGGTGAGTGATGAACCGACGAGCGCAACGATCCCGAACCACCGCCGAAACCTCGGTCGACCTGATCCTCGATGTGGATGGATCGGGCCAATGTTCCGTGAGCACCGGCATCCCCTTCTACGACCACATGCTCACTCAGGTGGGCAAGCATGGCGGTTTCGACCTCACGATCCGCGCCCAAGGGGATCTGCACATCGATACGCACCACACGGTGGAAGACGTTGCCATCGCCTTCGGGGAAGCTCTGCGAGAAGCTCTCGGCGACAAGGCCGGTGTCCGACGGTTTGCCAGTGGCCTGTATCCGCTCGACGAGGCGCTGGTGGAGATCGCTCTCGACCTCTCGGGTCGACCCTTCGTGGTCTGGGACGTGGAGTTGCCCGAATGCCTGCCCCTCGGTGATCCGCCCTTCGATCCGCAACTCGCCGAGCATGCCGTCTCTTCGATCGCCACTGCGGCCGCCGTCACCCTGCACGTGGAACTGAAGCACGGTCGCAACGTGCACCACATCGTGGAAGCGGTTTTCAAGGGCCTCGGACGTTGTCTCCGCGATGCCGTTCGTGTCGAAGGTGGAGGGATTCCCTCCACCAAGGGAGTCCTGTGACGCGTCCGGTCATCGCGGTCATCGACTACGGAATCGGCAATCTCCGCTCGGCGGAAAAGGCACTCCAACGAGGCGGCGCCGACGCGCGACTCACCTCTGATCCCACTTTCGTGCTCTCGGCTGACGGCGTGGTGCTTCCCGGCGTCGGTGCCTTCGGGGCCTGCATGAACGCGCTGCGTCGGGAGGGACTGGATCGTGTCGTGCACCGCGCGGTCGAGGCGGGACGTCCGTTCCTGGGCATCTGCGTGGGAATGCAGATGTTGTTCGGGGCGAGTGAAGAGGATTCGCACGTCACCGGACTCGGCATCATCGAGGGCACCGTGCGGCGCATTCCCGATGGCGTGAAGAGACCTCAGATGCAGTGGAACACGCTCGATGTCGTTCGCCCTTCCGACCCCGCGTTCATCGGGCCGAAGTTCGCCACGAGTCCTTGGGTGTACTTCGTCCACTCGTATCACGGTGTTCCTGTCGACGAAACTGCGGTGGCGGCAACCTGCGAGTACGGGGGAACCCTGAATGCAGCCTTTCGACGCGGAAATGTCTTCGCCACGCAATTCCATCCGGAGAAATCCGGTGTCACCGGACTGGCCCTCTTGGCGAACTTCGTCTCCTGCGTGGATCGGGGAGGTTCGGCATGGGCGGTCTAGACCTGTACCCGGCCATCGACTTGCGAGGTGGACGAGTGGTTCGTCTCCGGCAGGGTGATTTCGCCCAGGAAACGTTCTATGACGATGATCCTGTCCGTGTGGCCGAGTCCTTCTGCGAGGCCGGGGCGCGTTGGATCCATGTGGTCGACTTGGATGCCGCCCGCTCGGGAACTCCGGTCAATCGGCCCTTGATCGGGGCGATGGCAACTGCGCTGTCCGGACGTGCTGCGATTCAGACCGGTGGAGGAGTGCGCACTCTCGACGACGTCCGTGAACTCTCATCCAACGGAGTCGGTCGAGTGGTGATGGGCTCGGCCGCGGTGTCGGACCCCGAGTTGGTGGGACGCGCCGGGGACCTCGCCGAGGTGGTGGTGGGTCTCGACCATCGGCAGGGTGAACTGGCTGTCCACGGTTGGACGGAGGGTTCGGGTGTGAACATCATGGATGCGCTGGCGTGGTTTCCGACGGCTGCCGCGTTCGTCATCACCGACATCGCCCGCGACGGAATGTTGTTCGGACCCGATCTCGATGGTCTGCGGCGCTGCGTCGAGAACACCGAGATTCCGGTGATCGCCAGCGGAGGAGTCGGCAGTCTCGACGATCTGCGCGGTTTGCGCGGTATCGAGGGTCTGAGTGGGGTCATCACCGGCAAGGCGCTCTTCGAAGGTCGTTTCACGGTCGGACAAGCTCTACGGGTTCTGCGAGACGATCTCTCGTGAAAGTAGCGCGCGTCATTCCCTGTCTCGATGTGACCGCCGGACGCGTGGTCAAGGGAACCAATTTCGTCAATTTGCGCGATGCCGGAGACCCTGCCGAATTGGCGGCTCGTTACGACAACGAGGGAGCCGACGAATTGGTGTTCCTCGATATCACCGCCTCGAGTGATGGACGGGAAACCATGGTGGACGTGGTGTCGCGAACCGCCGACCAAGTGTTCATACCGCTCACCGTCGGAGGTGGCATCAGAACCGTGGACGATGCCCGACGGATGTTGCGGGCCGGAGCCGACAAGGTCAGTGTCAACACCTCGGCTGTGGAGAACCCGCGACTCATCGCCGATATCGCCGCCGAGTTCGGATCCCAGTGCGTGGTCTGCGCCATCGATGCCAAGGCTCGTTCCGGAATGCCAGGATCCGCATTCGAGGTGTATCTGCACGGTGGCCGAACGCCGACGGGCCTCGACGTGCGCGAGTGGGCCGAAACGGCCACATTGCTCGGAGCGGGAGAGATTCTTTTGACCTCGATGGATCGGGATGGAACCAAAGAGGGTTTCGACCTCGGTCTCACCCGGAAGGTCGCCGATGCCGTTCCCGTGCCGGTCATTGCATCGGGAGGTGTCGGAACTCTCGACCATCTGGTTGCGGGCATTCTCGACGGACGGGCGGATGCCGTTCTGGCTGCCTCCATCTTCCACTTCGGCGAGTTCACCATTGCCGAGGTCAAGCGCCACATGCTGGCCGCCGGAATCCTGGTCCGTCCGACGCCATGAGTGCCACTTCGGTCACCGTGATCGATGGAGGTCTGTCGACGGCCCTCGAGGACCTGGGTGCCGACGTCAGCGGAACGGCGTGGACGGCACGCGCCGTGCGCGAGGAGCCGGCCTTGTTGGAGGGGGCTCATCGTGCCTTCGTCGAAGCGGGTGCCTCCATCATCACGACCGCAAGCTACCAATGCACGCCCGATGACGATGAGGGCCTCGCGCGCGCCACTGCCATCGCTCGGCGCGCCGCCGGAGGGGTACGCGTGGCGGCCTCGGTGGGGCCGTTCGGCGCCACCATGGCCGATGGCAGCGAATACCACGGGAACTACGGCGTCGACATGGGGATCGTGGCCGGACATCATCGACGCAAACTCGAAGCGCTCGTGTCCTCGCAGGTGGATCTCTTCGCCGTGGAAACGCAACCGCGAGCCGACGAAGCCCGGATCATCGCCGCGCACCTCCGGACGTTGGGGGCACCGCCAGCCTGGTTCGCTTTCACTTTCGTCGACGATCCGGAACGGGTGCGGACCTGCGGGGGTGATTCGGTGAGCGCCGTGTTGGACGCCGTGGCCACCTATCCCAATCTGATGGCGGTCGGAGTGAACTGCACGGCTCCGCGCGCGGTGACCGGAATTCTCGCCGCTCTTCGGGCGCAAGCTCCCGATCTGGCTCTCATCGCCTATCCGAATCACGGCGGCCACTGGGTGGCGGAGGACAGGACATGGTTTCGTCCGGACCACTCGGTGTTCGCCGATACCTGGCTACATGAGTGGGTGGATCTCGGAGCGAGGTACATCGGAGGCTGCTGTGGCGTCGGACCGTCCGAGATTCGCCATGTGGCCGAGCGCCTCCAAGAAATCGGCCGGTCCGAGGCGAATCCTCGAACTGTGGTTTCTGGACCGAGAATTCATGAACACTGACTAGCGTCCGGGGTATGAACACCGCGACCTCACCGGCCTCCTTCCAACCGAATCCCGCCATGGAGTACCGCCGTCTCGGCCGCTCGGGGTTGCGCGTTTCGGTGCTGTCCTTCGGCAGTTGGGTCACCTTCGACAATCAACTGAAGGACGACACAGCCATGGCGTGCATGCAGACCGCATGGGATGCCGGCTGCAACTTCTTCGACAACGCCGAGGCATACGCCGCCGGCGAGAGCGAAGCGATCATGGGTCGCGTCATCGAGAACCTCGGTTGGCGCCGCCAGGACTACGTGCTGTCCACCAAGGTCTTTTGGGGAATCGATCCCCGCATTCCGAATCTCAACAACACCCTCAATCGCAAGTACCTGCATCACAGCATCGAAGGGTGTCTCGATCGTCTACGAGTGGATTTCGTGGACATTCTCTTCTGCCATCGCGCCGATCCCCAGACTCCACTCGAAGAGACCGTTTGGGCCATGAGCGATCTGGTGGACCGGGGCAAGGTTCTCTACTGGGGAACGAGCGAGTGGACCGCGGATGAGATCCGCGCCGCCTGGGAGATCGCCGAGCGTCACCATCTGCACAAGCCGGTGGTGGAGCAGCCCCAGTACAACCTGCTCGAGCGGCGTCGGGTGGAGGTGGAGTACAGGCGTCTGTACGAAGACATCGGACTTGGTACCACCATCTGGAGTCCGCTCGCCTCGGGTCTTCTCACCGGCAAGTATCGCGACGGCATCCCCGAGGATTCGCGGGCCACACTGCCGGGTTACGGATGGCTGGCGCAGCGGCTCACCGATCAGTCCGCCCAGGACAAAGTGCGGCGTCTGGCGCCCATCGCCGAGGAGCTCGGATGCACGCTCGCTCAACTGGCTCTGGCCTGGTGCACCAGGAATCCGAACGTTTCGACGGTCATCACCGGAGCGAGCAAGGCATCGCAAGTCGAGGAGAACTTCGCCGCTCTGGAGGTCATCGCTCGTCTGACGCCCGAGGTCATGGATCGCATCGCCGAGGCGGTGAAGTAGCCGATACCGTGCCAGCCGTGAAAGACCCAGCCGTGCAGGACCAGGCCGCGCCGGAATCGGTCGCGAAGGAAGCGATCACGAAGAAGGTGGCATCGGCGGACAAGTTGCCGATCAAGATGCTCAACGATCGCGTCCTGGTGAAGATTCCGGACAAGGACGGAGAGCGCCGCAGTTCCGGCGGGATCCTGATCCCGGCCACCGCTCAGATCTCCAAGCGTCTGGTCTGGGCCGAAGTGGTGGCGCTCGGTCAGAACGTACGCTCGGCCGAGGTCGGGGACCGGGTTCTCTTCAGTCCCGATGATCGTTACGAGGTCGAGGTCGGGGGAACCGATTACATCATGTTGCGCGAGCGTGACATCCACGCCGTCGCCGCCACCCGGATCGACGGCCACACCGGCCTGTACCTCTGACGGGTGGGCCATGGCGCGGTTCCAAGGAACACCAGAGGACATGGCCCGGGTGAAGTTCAATGTCGACGGGCTCGTGCCGGCGATCGCTCAGGACGCCGCCAGTGGCGAAGTGCTGATGATGGCCTGGATGAATTCAGAGAGCCTGGCCATGACCATGAGCGAGGGTCGCATGGTGTATTGGAGTCGTAGTCGATCGGAGCTCTGGCGCAAGGGCGACACCAGCGGCGACCGCCAGTTCGTCGTCGACGCCTTCATCGACTGTGACGGCGACACTTTGTTGTTCTCGGTGCGCCAAGAGGGTGCTGGGTCGTGTCATACCGGTGCGCGTACGTGTTTCGCGGCTCCATTTGGTGACTCATGACTGCGGCCGGCGCCGAAGGAGAATTGATCGTCCGTCCGACTCGCGAGGAATTCCGGGCGTTGGCCGCCGACTACTCGGTGGTCCCGGTTTGGGTGGAGATCCTTGCCGATCTCGAAACCCCGGTGGCCGCGTTTGCCAAACTCGTCGGCGACGAGCCCGGATTCCTTCTCGAATCGGTGGAGCACGGCGAACGGTGGAGTCGCTTCAGCTTCGTCGGACGACATCCCCGGGCCACGCTGACTCTGCGCCACGGAACGATCGAGGTCGAAGGATCGATACCGGATTCCGTTCCGCGCGACCGTGGCATCCTGGCGGCGGTCGAAGCCTTGTTGACCATCTATCGCAGTCCGGTCATCGCCGATCTTCCGCCGCTCCAGGGGGGAGTGATGGGGTATCTGGGCTACGACGTCGTGCGCGAAGTCGAACACCTGCCCAACGTGCCGCTCGACGACCGCCACATGCCCGATGCGGTGATGAGTGTCATCGGGTCTCTTGCGGCCTTCGATCATTGGCGGCAGCGCGTCCACCTCATCGAGAGCGTGCCCACGGTGGACGGGGATGCCCGGCCACTTTCCGTGGCCGAGCTCGACGCGGCCTACGATCAGGCGGCGCAACGGGCGATCGCCGCCGTCACGGACTTGTCACGACCATTGGCCTACACCCCGGTGGAGCCGCCGCGACGTGACGACGTGCTTCCGGCGGCCGAATCCTCGATGGGCGCCGGTCGCTATCAGGATGCCGTGCGAACGGCCAAGGAGTTCATTCGCGCCGGAGACATCTTTCAGGTGGTGCTCTCCCAACGGTACGAACTCCAGATCGACGCTGATCCCTTCGACATGTATCGAGTTCTGCGGCAGGTCAATCCCAGTCCGTACATGTATTTCCTGCGCCACCCGGAAGTGACCATCGTGGGCAGTTCGCCCGAACCGATGGTGCAGGTTCTGGGAGGCCGAGTCATCAGCCGACCGATCGCCGGTACCCGCCGACGTGGTACGAGCGATGAACACGATCGTCGGATGGCTGCGGAATTACGGGAGAACCCCAAGGAGATCGCCGAGCACATCATGCTGGTCGATTTGGCGCGCAACGATGTCGGCCGAGTGGCCGAATTCGGGACGGTCGTCGTCGATGAGCTGATGACCCTCGAGCGGTACAGCCATGTGATGCACCTCACGTCGCAGGTGAGCGGAGATCTGCTGTCCGATCGGACCCCCATCGACGTCCTGAGGGCCACGCTTCCCGCCGGCACGGTGAGTGGTGCTCCCAAGGTGCGCGCCATGGAGATCATCGACGAACTGGAGCCGGTCAAACGAGGCCCCTACGCCGGGGTCGTCGGTTACGTGGACTTCAGTGGCAATCTGGACACGGCCATTGCCATCCGCACGATGTTCATCGGATCCAGGGCTGCGTATCTTCAAGCCGGCGCGGGCATCGTGGCCGATAGTGAACCCGATGAGGAAGACCTGGAGTGCCGGAACAAGGCGGCTGCACTCCTCGCAGCGGTCCCGGCGGCCCGAAGGATGACGGCGCGACGACGTGCCGGAGGCACCGATGCCTGAGAGCAGCCAACAGGTGGTCGTCGGGCGCGTCCGACGCGCCGCGTTCTTGGTGACGGGCCGAGATGCCGGTACCTATCTCCATTCTCAGGTGAGCAATGACATCATGTCGCAGCGAATCGGCGAGTCGTGCCAATGCTTCGTTCTCGAACCGACAGGAAAGATCGATGCGCTGATCCGGATCACCAAGATCGGTGACGAACCGACCCGCTTCCTCGTGGATGTGGACGACATCGAGCCCGCGCTCGTGGCGGCTCGGCTCGAACGGTTCAAGATTCGCGTCCAGGCCGACATCACCCCGGTGAACGTGGAAGTTCTGGCCGTTCGAGCTGTCGATCGACTCGAGGACGGCGTGGTCATGTCCACGCCGATCTCCGAGTCGGCACGGAACTCGGTCGCCGATGTCGCTCAGCGGATGACGGCAGCGGTGGTATCCAGTGGCGCCGAGGCCTGGACCGTTCCGGCATGGTGGGGAGACGGCCGGGCCCTGGATGTGATCATCACGGGATCGGGGTTGTCGACGGTTCCCGACACGCTCGTCTCCGGCGATCCGACAGGCCCTCATCTCGTCACCGATGACGTCATCGAAGCGTTGCGCGTTCGGTGCGGTTGGCCGGCGATGGGATCCGAAATCCGGCCTGGAGAGACGATTCCGGCAGCCACGGGTGTGGTGTCGCGCACGGTCAGTTTCACCAAGGGGTGTTATCCGGGGCAGGAACTGGTGGAACGGATGGACAGCCGCGGCTCGTCGGCGCCGCAGTCACTGCGGATCGTGGCCGGTTCCCTGCTCGGAGAGGTCCGACCGGGTTCGGCGATCGAGGTCGATGGAAACGACGTGGGAACGGTGACCTCGGTCGCCGGTGGTCTGGTGTTGGCCTATGTCTCGCGGTCGGTGTCGCTCGGTGTGGTGGTGGGCGACTCCTGATCCGAGAGCAGGTCGGCGAAGTCCGAGCGGTGATGCAAGGAATGGAACTCCGGACAATGGGTCAGGAGAAAGTTGAAACGATTGCGATCGGATGCGGCTCGTCGGGCCATGGCCAGCCATTGGGCGGCCAGATCGGGGTGCCGGGTCACCGCCAAATTGCGCGCCACTTCGACCGCCGGTTCGAGTCCCGGTTGGGCGTTGTAGAGCGCAGTGCCGTAGCGGATGGCTTCCTCGTGGTCTCCACACCGCCGCAGGACCTCGAGCAATGCCATGGCACTCAGCATCGAGGTGCCCGCCGTGGGGGCGGGAAGGGGGCGCGGAAGGAGTTCGACTACCAGACGCAAGTGATCGGTCTCGGCGGCGACCGGGGGGATCCACGACTCATGTCGCGGTGACTCGTCGCGCAGATCCTCGATCACCAGACTCGCTGCGGTGGGATCGCCTCCCGCAGCGCGAGCGAATGCCTTCCACCACGGGGAGGGCTGATATCCCTCCACCTCCGGCCCGGGTTGCCCAGTGGTCCACGCCTCGTTCTCGGCCGCGCGGGCCCGATCCATCGCCGCGGTCGAGGCACCGTTGTCGACGGACACACTCGGCGCCGACCGGCGAGCCGGATACATCTGGAATTGCAGGACGAGCAAGACTCCGGCGAAGACCGAGAGCGGGCGCAGATCGTCGATGGCCAGCATCACCGCGAATGCGGTCGCGGTGAAAGGGATGCTGAGCCGAATCATCAACGTGCGCCCGCGACCGGGAGCGAGGAAGTCCAGGAATTCGGATGCGATGTTCCCCCCGTCGAGAGGGAGCACCGGAATGAGATTGAACAGGCCGATCATCGGACCCGCCCACCAGATGGCGAAGGTCGAGTAACGAGCGGCGAATTCTTCGTGATCGAAGGGATTGACCCCGAGGGCCACCAGGAGCAGGACGCCGAGCAGGATCTGGGTCGCCGGACCGGCAACCGAGATTCCGGCCCGCTCCCAGCGGTGGAGATGCCGGGT
>JBMTPW010000056.1:0-9435 GCA_049444115.1 Ilumatobacteraceae bacterium
GGGCGATCGACTGTCCTTGGGGGATGCCGGTTGCGTCGGAGCCACGACGACGCCCGCTCTTCCAGTGGCATCGGGCAGGATGACCGGGTGAAATTCTCGGAGAGGCTCCGCCGACTCAGCCTGCGTCGTCGGGTCACGCTGACGTTTCTCTTGACGGGCATCGTGGCCTCGCTGTCGCTGTCGGCGGTCAGTTACATCACGGCACGCGGGTACCTCCTCGAACGCCGCGACGAGATCGCTGAACGACAAGCCTTCAACAACGCCCAACTCATTCGCAGCCAGATCAGGACCCGCCGCACCGAGGCGTTCGAATTCATTTCGGGTGTCCGAACCGAACGCAACGGCTTCGCCGTGCTGCACTTGTCTCCCGAGAATCTGTTCTTCTCCCAAGAGATCCGCTACACCCAAGCTGCGTTCCCGCCCGAACTCATCGATGCCACGTTGAACGGCATCACCTCCCGCCAGCGGTTCTCGCTCGATGGCCAGCCCTACGTCGGAATCGGTGTGGTCATCGCCGAGATCGGTGCCCACTACTTCGAGGCGTTTCCGCTGTCCGACGAACAGCGAACCCTGAACATCATCGGCTCAGCACTCGCTCTCGGCGTCGTGGTGGTCGGAATTCTGGCTGCGCTGGTCGGCTGGGGTGTCAGCCGACGTCTCATGCGGCCGCTCGAGCGGGTGAGCGAAGCGGCTGGAGACATCGCCGAAGGTGGACTCGACACCCGTCTCGATCAGGAGACCGATCCGGACCTTTCACGACTGGTGACGTCGTTCAACGACATGGCCGATGCCGTTCAAGCGCGGATCGAACGGGAGGCCCGCTTCGCCTCCGATGTCAGTCACGAACTCCGATCCCCGATCACTGCTCTCACTGCGGCGGTCGAAGTGCTCGATGCCCGCCGCGCCGATCTTCCGGACCGTACCCAGCAAGCACTCGACGTCGTCACATCCCAGGTTCGGCGTTTCGATCAGATGGTGCTCGATCTGCTCGAACTCTCACGACTCGACGTGGGCATCTTGGACCTTCATCGCGAAGACGTGGAACTTTCCTCGTTCATCTCCCGGGTGGCCCAGCGCTACGGCATGGAAGATCTCACCATCGAAGTCGAACCCGGAGTGGACGACATCGCCTCCGTCGACAAACGACGTTTCGAGCGCATCGTGGCCAACCTTCTCGACAACGCCCGACTTCACGGTGGTGGTGTGTCCCGGGTGATCATCGAAGCCCGGACCGATGGGCACCAGGTTGCACCCGGCCTTCGGATCGCCGTCGAAGACAATGGTCCGGGAGTCGCACAGAGTGAGCGCCACCGAATCTTCGAGCGTTTCACCCGAGGTTCGGCCGGACGCAGTCGGGCCGGAGGCACCGGACTCGGTTTGGCCCTGGTCGCCGAACACGCCCGGGCTCACGGTGGAGCGGCCTGGGTGGAGGATGCCCCGGGTGGAGGTGCTCGATTCGTCATCGACCTTCCCGAGACATCCGGCGGAACGTCGACGAGCGGAGGACGGTCGTGAGAGTTGGACACGAAGAACGGCATGCTGGGACCGGACTGCGCTCGGCACTGGTGATCGTCATCGCAGGAGCACTTCTGGTCGGGTGCGCAGTTCCCGAGGACGGACTGGTGCAGGCGGTGGACCCGGGTCGGATTCCCTACGAACTGAATGCGACAACCACTTCCACTACGGCTCCGACCACCACTGCGCCTGCCGTCGATGCCACATCCACCACCGCTGGTCCCGAGACCACCATTCCCGTCGAGGTCGTGAATTTGTTCTACGTGGCCGGACTACAGGTCGTTCCCATCGCTCGCCTGCTGCTCAGCCCGGCGACTGCTGCCCAGGTTCTGGCGGCATTGGCCGAAGGAGTGCCGCCCGGAGATCCAGCCGCCGGTCTGCGCAGCGCCCTCCCCAGTGGCTTCGTCGCCGAAGTGGTGGTCGAGCGCGGGGTCGCCCGGGTGGATCTGGCCCCGACGTTCCTCACCGATGTGCCAGGTGCCGAGCAGAGGCTGGGGATCGCCCAGATCGTGCTCTCCCTGACTCGTCGTGCCGGGATCGGACAAGTGGTCTTCACCAGTGGCGGTCAACCTCAGAGCGTGCCGAGGGGCCGCGGAGATCTCACCGATCCGGGAGGAGCCGTGGCGTGCGAGGACTACGCCAATCTGCTTCCGGCAGGATATTCCTGCTGAGCGCGGGCCGGATGGACGTCAGTAACCGAGCCGCTCCACACGGTCGGGGCGACGCTGCCAGTCCTTGTCGACCGTGACATGCAGTTCCAGGAAGGCTCCCGCAGGTAGTTGTCTGCGGACTTCGGTCCCCACCTGCTTGAGAACAGCTCCACCTTTTCCGATGACCATGCCCTTCTGGCTGGCCCGTTCGACGATGATCTCGCAGCGAATTCGCGGCCATTCCCATTCGGTCACGCGCGTGGCGATCGAATACGGCAACTCGTCACGAGTGGCAGCCAGCAGTTGCTCGCGCACGAGTTCGGCAACCCAGTCCGGCTCGGGCAGATCGCTCACCATGTCTTCGGGGTAGAAGAGCGGGCCTTCGGGCAAACGAGTGGCGATGTACTCCAGCAGTTCGGCCACACCCTCACCAGTGCGGGCCGACACCGGAAAGTAGGCCTCCGCCCGCAACTCAGCGGCAGCCGCCAGTTGCTGCAGGAGTTGTTTCTTCGAGGCGACATCGGCCTTGTTCACCACAACCACGGTCTTGGACATATCGAGTCTGTCGGCAACCCAGCGGTCACCGGATCCGAAGGGCATCGTGGCGTCGACGACCAAGCAGGCCACGTCGACGTCGCCCAGGCTTTCGATGGCGGCCGCATTCACGCGCTCGCCAAGTGCAGTCACCGGCTTGTGGAGACCGGGTGTGTCCACGAACACGATCTGACAACCCGGCCGGGTCAGCACTCCACGGATCTGGCGTCGCGTGGTCTGAGGTTTGTCGGAGACGATGGACACCTTGCGACCACAGATGGCGTTCAGCAAGGTCGACTTGCCCACGTTCGGGCGACCGACCAACGTGACGAAACCCGAACGATGCGTGGTGGTTTCGCTCACTCCGCGGAACTCTACCTGCGAGGGAGAAGGCCTCGAACAATACGTTCTCGAGTGCTCCGAATGTGCGACGCTGGAACCATGCCTTCCGATCCCCTCGACGCCCGCAAATGGTTCGACAGAATGCAGCCTCAAACCCTGCAGATCGCCACCTGGCTGCTCTACATCAACGGCTTCTTCGCTCTCGTGGGGTATCTCGGGACCGAGGACTGGATCGGATACGCCCGAGTCACCAAGGGCTTTCTCGGAAATGTCACCGGACTCGGCGTGATCGTCTGTTTCGTCCTCGGGGGATTCTTGATGGCCAACGATCGTCGTCTCGGATACCGCATGGCTCTGATCGGGGCCTTCTCGCCGTTCATTCTGCGTCTGTGGGTGCTCTGGGATGTTCAGCGCATCAGTACCGTGGACAAGATCACCGGGAACAACGCCATTTCATTCCTCTTCGATGCTGCACTGTGTGCACTCCTGCTCCATCCTCAGAGCCGCGAACACCAACGGCTCTGGTACCGCTGAACGACCCGACTAGTCTCTGGTCATGGGCGCACGAGTCATCACGGGAATCGAAGGTCTGAAGGCAGCGGTCGGGGAACACCTCGGCTACAGCGACTACCAGGAAATCACCCAGGAGCGGGTGAACAAGTTCGCCGATGCCACCGGAGACCACCAATGGATCCACGTCGACGTCGAGCGTGCCAAGAGCGGCCCGTTCGGGGGACCGATTGCCCATGGATATCTCACGTTGTCCTTGGGGCCGATGCTGTATCCGACCGTGGTGCGCATCGAAGGATTCTCGATGGGGGTCAACTACGGAGCCAACAAGGTGCGGTTCCCGTCCCCGGTGCCGGTCGGCGCAAGACTCCGCCTCGGAGTCAAACTTCTGGAGGTCGAAGAGATCGCCGGTGGGGTGCAAACCACGATGGAATTCACTTTCGAATGCGAAGGCGCCCCCAAGCCTTCGTGCGTAGCGGAAATCATCTTCCGGTCCTACGTCTGATCGATCCTTTCGTTTCGGGCCCTTGATCCGCGAGGTTCACCGGAAGTTCGGGATCACGTGTTCGGCCATCAATTCGATGGTCGTGGTATCGGGATAATCCGGACACCACGGGACGAATCCCCGACACCCCAATTTCACGTAGGCGGCGATCTTCTCGCTCACCTGTTCGGGCGTTCCAACCAAGTTGGCGGCTTTCCAGGCCGCCGTGTCCTCGGACCACAGGCTCCGATTCCCAGCAGCCTCCAGTTCGGCCTCGGTCTCGCGAATGAAGACCTCCGGGGACCACGTCATCCGAATATCGTCGGGATTTCGGCCCACTGCACGGCAATGACCGACCAGGGTGTCCCGCTTACGGGCCCACTCCTCGGGTGTGCCGCCGAAGTTGGAGCAATCGGCGTGCTGGGCCACCACCCGTAGGGTCAACTGCTCCCCACCTCCTCCGATCCAGATCGGAGGCGTCGGCTTTTGCAGGGGCTTGGGATCGCAGTTGGCGCGGACGGTTTCGTAGTACTTGCCCTTGTAGGTGGTTTCGGCCTCGGTCCACATGCTGCGCACGATCTCCACGCTCTCGCGCAACATGCCGATGCGATCCTTGGGCTTGGGGAAGTCGTAGCCGTAGGCCCGGTATTCGTTTTCGTACCAGCCGGCACCGATGCCCCATTCCAATCGACCACCCGACATCACGTCGATGGTGGAGGTGATCTTCGCCAATAGGCCCGGGGAGCGGTAGCTGTTGCACCCCACCATCTGTCCCAAACGGATGCGCGAAGTGCGTTGACTCATGGCGGCGATCGTCGACCAGCACTCGAAGACGGTTTCGTGCGCCGGTCGCGGAACGTTGTGGAAATGGTCGTAGACCCACAGCGAGTCGAACCCCAACCTGTCGGCCAACTCGGCAACTTCCACCGTCTTGGCCCACTTGTCGGCGGCATCGGGAATGGAGACCAGTTCCATCTTCCAACCCTGGGGGATGAAGACACCGAAGATTATTCCTTCGCTGGAACGACCGGTTACCGGGGCGTCATGGAGAGTCACGAACTCACGCTATCCATCGCTGGCCCACCAACCCTGGTTTCGCCGTGTCCAGGTCCCGAAACATAGGGTTTGTGCATGTCTGCGCCTTTGCCCCAATTCAGCGTGGGAGAGGTGCACGAAGCCCTCGCCCGATCTCGCGCGGATCAGGAATGTCTGGTCTTTCGCCAACGCCGACTCACCTGGAGCGACGTCACTCGCCGAACTCGTCAATTCGCCAACTTCCTCCGCTCCCAAGGCCTTGGTTGCCACCGCGAACGCAATGCGTTGCTGCCGTCGGAGAGCGGCCAGGACCACTTGGCCATTTATCTTCACAATGGGAACGAATACCTCGAGGCCATGCTCGGCGCCTTCAAGGGACGCGTTGCGCCGTTCAACGTGAACTATCGCTACGTCGCCGAGGAACTCACCTACCTCTTGAACGATGCCGGTGCCACAGCCATCGTCTACCACTCGCGCTTCGCACCCACGCTGCAGTCCGTGCGCAGGGACGTACCATCCCTGAAGGTTCTCATCCAGGTCGACGACGAAAGCGACAACGGCCTGCTACCGGGCGCAGTGTGGTACGAAGAAGCTCTCGCCGGATCGTCCGATGATCCTCCGCCGCCAGCCAGTCCCGACGATCTCTACATTCTCTACACGGGCGGTACCACCGGTATGCCCAAGGGCGTCATGTGGCGTCAGGCCGACGCACTGGTGGAATGCTTCGGCGGGTCCCGCACCGCCACCACCATCGATGAATTCGTGAGTGCGGCCTCGGGACGACGAGCTCTGATCGCTCCGCCCTTCATGCACGGTGCTGGCCACTGGGTGAGTTTCAGCACGTGGAACGCCGGAGGCACGGTGATCGTTCCCTCCATTCCGGATCGTCTCGATCCGCGCGACGTCTGGTCCACCGTCGAACGAGAAGCGGTCGATTTCATTCTCATCGTCGGTGACGCCTTTGCTCGGCCCCTCGTGGACGAATTGCGACGACAGCCACGTCGACTGGAATCGCTGGCCGTTCTCCTTTCGGGTGGAGCATCGTTGTCGGCCCATCTGAAAGCCGAGTTGCTGGAACTCGTCCCACACCTGATGATCGTCGACGGGTTGGGGTCATCGGAGGCCGGCGGTCAATTGACCCAGGTCTCCGCCAGTGGGGAAACCGGACCAGGACTCTTCCCTCTGGCTCCCAACAGCCATGTCCTGTCGGAGAATCTCGATGCGGTCCTCGAACCGGGTCACCAGGGACTCGGTTGGCTCGCGAAGAGCGGACGCCTGGCTCTCGGGTATCTCGGTGATCCCGAGAAGACGACCCGGACCTATCCGGTGATCGACGGCGTGCGGTACGTGGTTCCCGGTGACCGAGCCCTCCTCACGGCTGACGGCTTGGTCGATCTCCGCGGTCGCGATTCGGTGACCATCAACTCCGGAGGCGAGAAGATCTTCGCTGAGGAAGTGGAGATGGCCATCAAGCCCCATCCAGCAGTCTTCGACTGCGTGGTGACCGGACGTCCGAGCGAACGTTGGGGACAAGAGGTCGTGGCCGTCGTCCAGTTGCGACCGGGCTCCATGGCGACCGAGGACGAGCTCCGTTCCGAAGCGGCCCGTCATGTCGCGCGCTACAAGATTCCGAAGGCCTTCTGTTTCGTCGACCAGATCGTGCGTTCTCCCTCCGGCAAAGCGGATTACCGCTGGGCGGCCTCGGTGGCCCGCGGAACCTGACCGGGAGCGCGACTCGTTCTCAGAGCGGCAGATCTCCCGTCGCCAGACGAGTGGTGCCGGTGTCCGTGAAGGCCTTGATGGTGTTCTCGGCGATGCGCATCTGATGAATCTCATCGGCACCGTCGGCGAAACGGGCCCAACGCGCGTGCTGGGCCATACTGGCGAGCGGAGTGTCCGTGGAATAGCCGAGGGCACCATGGACCTGGATGGCTCGGTCGATGATGCGGTTCAAACTGTTGGCCACGAAGTGCTTGGCCATCGACACCTCGGTTCGGAAGTCGTCGCCACGATCGATCTTGAAGGCCGCGTGCAGAACCATCAACTTGCACTGATACAACTCCATGGCCGAATCGGCGATCATCCATTGGACGCCCTGCTTCTCGGCCAGGTGCGAACCATGGGAGTACCGCTTCAACGATCGGTCCACCATCATGTCGAGAGCCATTTCGGCTTGCGCGATCCAGCGCATGCAATGGGCCAGACGAGCAGGGCCGAGGCGGTACTGACCCAGGCGATGACCGTTGCCGCGACCTCCGAGAATCTGAGAATCATGGATGCGTAGATCCTCGATGACGATTTCGCTGTGTCCGCCCGGACCATGCATCGTCTCCACCTCGCGGACGTTCTTCCAGCCCTCACAGGGAAGATCCACGATGAACGCGGTATTGCCGCCACGTGACCCTTCGGGAACGTCCAATTCGGTCTTGGCGATGAGAATGGCGAACTTGGCGCGGTTCGCCCCGGAAATGAACCACTTGTGACCGTTGATGATCCACTCGTCGCCGTCCTTCACCGCATGGGTGCGAATGAGCGTGGGATCGGAACCGGCCACCTCCGGTTCGGTCATGGCGAAACAGGACGAACTGACGCCGTCGCACAAGGGACGAAGATACTTCTCCTTCTGCTCCGGGTTGCCCCAGTGGAGCAGGGTGTGCATGTTCCCTTCATCGGGTGCCTGACAGTTGAGGACCCAGGGTCCGACCCGCGTCTTGGCCGCCTCGGCCTGCACCATTGCCAGAGCAACGTGGCCGAGCCCCATTCCTCCCCAATCCTTGGGCATGTGCGGCAACCAGAGTCCCTCTTTGACCGCCGCCTTGCGAAGTCTGATCAACTCGCCGATGTACCGCCCGCGATCCTCGTCGTTCATTTCCTCACGGTGCCCGAAGGGCTCCATGGCCGGTTTGATTTCACCGTCCACGAAATCCCGGACCTTGGCGCGAATGGCCTCGTGCTCCGGTGCCAAGGTGAAATCGATCATGGTCCCCTCCGAGTCGCGCTCCCATCCGGAATCCCCCTCCGGCTGGCCGACACCTCATTCTGGTTGATCGTGACCGATGACTGCTAGCCGGGGTCCCGACTCCGAGTGCCATCGGTTTAGCCTCCAGGCGTGCCCTCTTCGTCGCCCGATTCCGTTCCCACCACCCCGTCGGGTCAGCGAACCTGGGACACCACGGAACTGCCCGAGGGCGACCAGAAGGTGCGGGCCGTGCGCGACATGTTCGATGCCATCGCGCCGCGGTACGACTTGGTGAATCGCATCATGACGTTCCGATTGGACGTTCGCTGGCGACGCCGAGCCGTTCGTTCCCTCGGTTTGGCCACTGGCAGTGTGGTTCTCGACCTGGCGAGTGGTACGGGAGACCTGTGCATCGATCTGCGTCGGGCCGAGCTCGTACCCCTCTCCATGGACCTCAGTTTCGGCATGTTGCGGGCCGACCGTTCCGGTGCGCCGCGTTGCCAGGCGGACATTTTGCGCCTTCCGATCGCCGACGCCGCCGTGGACGGAGTGACCTGTGGGTTCGCCCTTCGCAATTTGGTGAATCTTCCGGACTTCTTCGCCGAACTCGGTCGGGTGGTCCGGCCCGGCGGTCGCATCGCCCTCTTGGATGTCGGCATTCCCCGGCGTCGCCTCATTCGATTCGGCAACGACATCTACTTCGGGCGCATCGTGCCCAAGATCGGCGGTTGGCTCTCGGATTCTGCGGCCTACCGATACCTCCCCAAGAGCGTCGCCTATCTTCCCCCGGTGGACGAGATGCTCATCGCGTTGCGGGCCGCTGGGTTCAGCGACGTCGAACATCGGCACCTCTCGGGAGGGATCACTCAGCTGATGGTCGCCACTCGGGATCGATGAGTCGCGCGGGCCGTGCCATGACCGCCGAACCGTCGCCACGAGCACTCCACGCCACCAGCCGCGTTCTCACCGAAGGCCTGGATCTCAACGATGTGGCAGGTGGAGACGGCTACCTCTTCGTGCGCGAAGGTGTCGGCGTCGCGGGCCGTGGTGTCGCCTGTCGGATTCCAGCCGAAGGTGCCGAGGAATTCCTGCGGTCCATCCACCACGACGACCAGACCGGGCTGAACGTCTCCCCGACTGCTCTCGGCATCCTGCCCTTCGATCCTTCCGGATCGGCCGAATTGATCGTGCCGAAACTGCTCGTGGGCAAACGCGCCGATGGCGGAGCGTGGGTCACCACCATCGGACCGGGCGAAACATCTCTCCCTCGGGCCTCGCCGCCACCCACCACTGCAGCCACCTACGCCGTCACTCAGATCACCCCCATCAGCGCCTATCGCGCCGCAGTCGTCGCCGCCCGCGATGCGGTCCGCGCGGAGGGGCGAGGTCTCGAGCAGGGCCTTCGG
>JBMTPW010000057.1:0-9280 GCA_049444115.1 Ilumatobacteraceae bacterium
ATCGTCGACGCCCTGTTGCAGCGTGATCCGTCGTTGATTCTGAGTCGTTCCTGGACGACACGCTCCCGTCGTCCGGGAGAGAGTCCCGACGCGTACGTCTTTTCGTCCCGTGACGACTTCGAAGACCACCGGGACCGCGGGGGTTTTCTCGAGTGGACCGAGTTCCTGGGGAACTACTACGGGACGCCGGTTCCGGATCCTGATGCCGTTCAGGACATCGTGCTGGAGAGCGAGGTCGACGGTGCGCAGCAGGTCAAGGGCCGCCACCCCGAGTCAGTTCTGATCTTCATCCTCCCGCCGTCACGGGAAGAGCAGCGTCGGCGTCTCATTGGTCGTGGGGACCCCGACCACCATGTGGCGGAACGATTGCGCAAAGCCGAGGAAGAGGAGCCGATCGGTCTGGCCCTGGCCGATCATTCGGTGGTGAACGACGACCTCGATCAGACCGTGGAGGAGCTCCTGGCCATCATCGCTGCGGCCCGAAGAACCCGCTGACCACGGACGCTGGTCCGGGATCCGACTCGACACCGCTAGCCTGTTTACTCGTCCCCGAGAGAGGCAGGCACGGTATGGCCGCAGTACACGAGTCGATGATGTCACCCGAGTTGGAAGAGTTGCTGAGCAAAGTCGATTCCAAGTTCAGTCTGGTCACCCTGGCCGCGCGCCGGGCGCGGGATCTGCAGCAGTACTACGCGAAGATGGGCTCGCTGTCGAGCAAAGTGGTTCCGCCGCAGGTGGCATCGCTGCGCAAGCCTTTGAGCATGAGTTTCGAAGAAATCGCCGTCGACAAGATCGTGCGTGTTTCCGCGGAGGAAATGCAGGAGCGGGCCGAGGCCGAAGCGGCCGCCATGGCCGATCTCGAAGCTGCGGGCATGGCCGATCTCGAAGCCTTCGCCGTGATCGGGGATGAGGTGCCGGTCTCGGAGCGTTCCGCCGGCGAAGTGCTCATCGGATTGCCGGAAAGCGATTCCTGATCCTGTTGGACGACTCGCTCGTCCGATTCGGGAGGTGACGATGTCTGCGTCGGTAGCGAAGCCCTTCCAAGGCAGCGGCGATTCGGTGTTCACCGGGAAGCGCGTGGTCCTCGGAGTGACCGGAGGGATCGCCGCTTACAAGGCGGTGGACCTCTGTCGCCGGCTCGTGGACGCCGGAGCGTACGTGATTCCGGTGATGACCAATGGGGCCGAGCACTTCATCGGTCGCACGACCTTGTCGGCCTTGGCCAGTGAACCGGTGCAGACCTCGCTCTGGGACGAGGAGTCGCCGATTCCCCATACGCGTCTTGGTCAGAGTGCCGACTTGGTGATCGTGGCACCAGCAACCGCTCGCTCGTTGGCGGCGTACGCCCAGGGATACTCCTACGACCTCTTGACCAACGTGCTGATTGCCACGCGGGCACCAGTCGTGGTCTGTCCCGCCATGCACACCGAGATGTGGGAGCACCCGGCGGTTCGCGCCAATGTGGCACTGCTTCGTTCCCGCGGGGTCCACGTGGTGGAACCGGAGTCGGGTCGGTTGGCCGGTGGAGACTTCGGAGCGGGCCGGTTGGCCGGGACGGACACCATCATGTCGGTTGCCGGTGCGGCGCTCGGACCCCGGGACCTCGACGGAGTGCGGGTGGTCGTGACCGCCGGTGGAACCCGCGAACCGATCGACCCGGTACGCGTCATCGCCAATCGGTCCAGTGGCAAACAGGGGTATGCCGTGGCGGCCGAAGCTCGCGCCCGAGGAGCCCTGGTCACCTTGATTTCGACTGTCGAGCGAACTGCACCGAGCGGCGTCACCGTGGTCGAGGTGGAGACAGCGGCCGACATGCTGCAAGCCCTCGAGGCGATGTGGCCGGAGACCGATGTCCTGGTGATGGCCGCAGCAGTGGCCGACTTCCGTCCGAACCAATGCGTTGCGGAGAAGCTGAAGAAGGATGATGGGGTGCCCCAGATCGTTCTCGAACCCACGACCGACATCTTGCGGACGCTCGGTGCCCGAAAGGCTCCTGGACAAGTGCTGGTCGGATTTGCCGCCGAGACGGGGAACCTGATTGCGAACGCCACCCGCAAATTGGAGACGAAGAACCTCGATGTCGTGGTGGCCAACGATGTGGCTCAGCCCGGGGTGGGCTTCCAGCACGACACCAATGCAGTTACCTTCGTGCGCGCTGGAAACCATCTAGAGTCGATCCCGTTGAGCGACAAACGGGACATCGCCCGCGAGTTGCTCGACCGGGTCGTCGAGTTGCGACGCTCTCTTCCGGTCTCGGCGAGCCGCCCGGCCCGATAGAGAGTGAACTCGGCTCTCCGCACTGGATGAACAGGGACCCGAGCAACTGGAGCAGGTATGAGCCGTCATTGGACTTTCACGTCGGAGAGCGTCACCGAGGGACATCCCGACAAGGTCGCCGACCAGGTTTCGGACGCAGTTCTCGATGCGATCCTGCACGAGGACCCTCATGCCCGCGTGGCTTGCGAAACCCTGGTCACCACCGGGCTTTGTCTGGTGTCGGGTGAGATCACGACCGAGGCGTACGTGGACATCGCCGAAACTGCGCGTGAGGTGATCAAGGACATCGGTTACAACAATGCCGATTTCGGATTCGACGGAAAGACCTGCGGAGTCCTGGTCGCGCTCGACGCCCAGAGTCCGGACATCGCGCAAGGAGTGAACGTGAGTGAAGAGGTGCGCGGTCAGGCCAAGGCCGACGACCTCGATCTCCAGGGAGCCGGCGACCAAGGGATGATGTTCGGGTACGCCTGCGACGAAACCGACTCGCTCATGCCGATTCCGATCTTCCTCGCCCATCGGATGGCTGAGCGACTGGCCGAGGTACGCAAGTCGAGTCAGATTCCCTATTTGCGTCCCGATGGGAAGACCCAGGTGACCTTCGAATACGAAGACGGACGACCGGTTCGATTGAAGACGGTGTTGGTTTCGACCCAACACGACGATGGCATCGACCGCGACACCGTGATCCGACCGGATCTCATCGAGCAGGTCATCCGTCCGGTCATTCCCGCACAGTTCATCGACGACGATTTCGCCGTTTATGTGAACCCGACCGGCAAGTTCGTCCTCGGCGGTCCACATGCCGACACCGGCCTGACCGGACGCAAGATCATCGTCGACACCTATGGAGGCATGGGTCGCCACGGTGGTGGTGCCTTCAGCGGCAAGGACCCGAGCAAGGTCGATCGTTCGGCGGCCTACGCGGCGCGGTGGGTGGCCAAACATGTGGTGGCATCGGGTGCAGCCCGACGATGCGAGATCCAGGTGGCCTATGCCATCGGCATGGCCCATCCGGTGAGCATCCTCGTGGAAACCTTCGGGACCGAGACCGTCCCGACATCGGCCATCGAGGAAGCGGTGCGTCAGGTCTTCGATCTGCGACCGGCAGCGATCGTGCGGGATCTGCAATTGAAGCGGCCGATCTACCGGCGCACGGCCGCATATGGCCACTTCGGCCGAGAACATCTCGATTTCGAATGGGAAAAGGTGTCTCGCCTCGACGCATTCAAATCGGCTCTCGGTCTCTGAACCCCGAGGTGGATGCGCCGGAGATCGTCGGCGTCGCACCCGATGTGACCGGGATCGACCGCATCTTCGATTATTCCGTTCCCGAGAATTTTCGTTCGGTCGTCGAATTGGGGACCAGGGTGCGGGTGATCCTGAATGGGAGGCGCGTCGGAGGCTGGGTGGTGCGCCTGGGTGCCGCCGCCGAGGATCGTTCCACCCCGTTGCGACCTCTGGACAAGGTGAGTGGGGTCGGTCCCGACGAAGAAGTTCTGGCGGTGTGTGTCTGGGCGGCACGTCGATGGTGCGCCCAACGATTGCGTCCTCTTCTGGTGACTGCGTCGTCGCCCACGATGGTGAGTCGTCCGGCACCGCGTCATCGCACCCGAGTACTGGCCGAACCGAGTTCGCCGGCGGCTGCCGATCTCTTGGAGCGAGGAGGAGGAGTACTCCGACTCCCACCCAGCGACGACCAGATGCCGGCGATCCTGGCGGCGGCACGGCGAGGTCCCACCTTGGTCGTGGTGCCGAACATCGAAGCGGCCCGAGTTCTCGCCATCCGCCTTCGGCGAACCGGCATGACCGTGGCCTTCGTACCAGAAGAGTGGGCGGCGGCGCGGGGAGGGGTCGATGTCGTCATCGGATCACGTTCGGCGGCCTTCGCTCCGTGTCCCGGAATGGCGGTCGCAGTGGTGATCGACGAACACGACGAGAGTTTGCAGGAGGAACGCACGCCCACCTGGCACGCTCGCGACGTCGTGGCCGAACGAGCAAGGCGTCTGGCGGTTCCCGTGTTGCTCGTTTCTCCGTGTCCGACTCTGGATGCGACGCACGGCCGAAACCTGGTTGCCCCGCCTCGCGAACGGGAACGCAATGGCTGGCCGACCGTGGTCGTCGTCGACCCGGGGGACGTCCCGCCGTGGAAGCGCAGTCTGCTCTCATCGGAGTTGATCGCCGAACTTCGGGATCCGACGCGTCGAATCGCCTGTGTTCTGAACTCCAAAGGCCAAGCGCGCTTGTTGGCCTGTCGAAGTTGCCGCGCCCTGACTCGCTGCGAGAATTGTGGGAGCTCTCTGGTCGAAAGCGATGAGTCCCGTCTCGAATGCCCGGTGTGCGTCTCGCATCGACTCAGGGTGTGTCCGAGTTGTGGTTCCGGATCTCTCGTACGGCTCCGTCCGGGTGTGACGCGTCTGAGGGGGGAGCTCGAGGCCGCGGCCCAACGCGACGTCGTTGCGGTGACCGCAGCCGACCAGGACATCGATGACACCGCTTGCGATGTCTTCGTCGGCACCGAAGCCGTCCTCCACCGGGTGCGGCGAATGAACGTCGTGGCTTTCCTGGATCTGGATGCCGAACTCTTGGCACCTCGCTTTCGGGCTGCCGAACAAGCCATGGCGCTTCTCGTGCGGGCGGCGCGAATGGTGGGACCGCGGCGGTCGGGAGGTCGTGTTCTCCTGCAGACCACACTGCCCGATCATCCGGTGGTCCGAGCGGTCGTCGACGGGGATCCCTCGATCGTGGAGAGCCATGAACGCGAACAACGTCGAGTCCTGGCACTTCCTCCGTACACGGCCCTGGCCGTAGTGCAGGGAGCCGGAGCGGCTGAATTCGCCAGCGCGGTGGCCTTGGCGGACGGGTCGGTGTCGGTGGTGGCCTTCCGCGATCGGTGGCTGGTGCGTGCTCCGGACCATGAAATCCTGAGCCAGGCCTGCGAAACCGTCGAACGCAGCACCAAGGTGCGGATCGAAGTCGATCCGCCCCGCCTCTAGGTCAGGACCATCGATTCCGGATCACGACGTCTCGATTCACGACTTCCGAGTCACCCGAAGGACTCGATATCCCTGGCGGGAGGCGATGCGACGCACCTGCCACCCCTTATCGTTCAACCACGTGGCCAAAGAGTCGCTGCCCAGGTTCTTGTGCACCACGAGAACGGCTTCCCCGTTTTCGTTCAGGCGGTTCAACCATGTCCGCAGAAGATCGTGCAGGGCGGCTTTGCCGATCTTGATGGGCGGGTTGCTCCAGATGACATCGAAGCGCACCGGTTCTCCGGTGACACGGTCGCAGACGTCATCGGGGTCGGCCACGAGGATCGAATCGAGATGCAGGCGCCGAGCATTGTCGAGGACCAGGTTTCGAGCCCGCTCGTTCACATCGACCGCCCAGATCCGTGCCTGGGGACGGCGCAACGCCATGGTCATGGCGATGGGGCCGGCGCCGGTACCGAGATCCAGGAAGACACCGGTGTCGGGGAGATCGGGTGCTTCGCTCAAGAGGATCTTGGTTCCAGGATCGAGGCGGCCATGGGAAAACACACCGGTATCGGTTTGCAGCTCGAAGGCCAGATCCGGCAGGACGACGCGAGTCGTACGTCGACGAGAGCGCACCTCCGGTTGCGCATCGAAATAGTGCGTTCCCTGCGAGCGTCCGGCAACGAAACCATTGGTGATGGTCCGCTCGTCGGCGGGGTGTTCGTCGGGGTGGTCTTCGTCGAGTCCGGTCATGACACGGATAGCCTGACACGCATGAGTTACGAAATCCGTACATTCGGCGACCCGGTCCTGGCGACCAGGGCCGGCGAGGTCGGCAACATCGATGGCAAGATCGTACGAATTGTCGATGAAATGTTCGAGACTCTGTATCGAAGCGATTCCGGTATCGGGTTGGCCGCACCGCAAGTGGGGATCCAACGACAGATCTTCGTGTGGGACATGGACGACGACCCAAGGGTCGTCATCAATCCGCGCATCGTGGAATCGGACGGCGAATGGGTCTATGACGAGGGGTGTCTGAGCATCCCGGGCCTCTACGTGGAGATGACCCGACCCAAGCGCGTCCTCATGGAGGGCGTCGATCTGAACGGCAACGAGGTTTCTCTCGAAGCCGATGAACTGGAGGCGCGCCTCTTCCAGCACGAACTCGACCACCTCAATGGCGTCTTGATGTTCGATCGGATGCAGCCAGAACAACGCAAACGAGCGATGGAGGAGTACAAGCGCTTGGTCGCTCAGGGCACCGCACTGAGCGAGCCGGTACGTCTGTCGGCCGAGTGAACCGGTGGCACTAGCCCCTCTCCCGAGCGGACCGGTGCGGCGTCTGGCATTCTTTGGAACCCCGGAAATTGCCGTGCCGACCCTGTCGGCTCTCTGCGAGGCCGGCTTCGACGTCGCTCTCGTGGTCACCCGGGCCGACAAGCGTCGCGGTCGAGGCGGCATGGCGACTCCGAGTCCGGTCAAGACTGCAGCCCTTGCAAGCGGTCTGCGCGTCACGCATCGTGTCGACGATGTGCTGCTCGAACATCGTCGACAGCCGATCGACCTCGGCATCGTGGTTGCCTACGGAGCTTTGATCAAAGGTCATGTTCTCCAAGAGATGCCCATGGTGAACCTCCACGTCTCGCTCCTTCCTCGCTGGAGGGGAGCGGCGCCGATCGAACGGGCGATCCTGGCCGGTGACACTCGCACCGGGGTATGTCTCATGCAACTCGAAGAGGGTCTGGACACTGGTGGGATCATCGATTGCAGGACGATGGAGATCTCGCCGTCCACGACCGCCGACGAGATCCGATCGGTCTTGATCACTGCGGGGACGACGATGCTCGTCGAACACTTGCGCTCGGGAGGGTTCGACGTGCGACCCCAAGAAGGCGAGGCGATCTACGCCCCCAAGATCGAGGCCGAGGAACGTCGCATCGATTGGACCAAGTCGGCCGAAGAGATCTCGCGTCTCGTTCGGATCGGTGATGCCTGGACCGACTTTCGCAATCGACGAGTGAAGATCCACCGAGCCAGGATCGGAGACGGAGCAACGACGGCTTTGCCGGGGACGCTCGTCGGCACCGACGGGAATGTCGTCGTTGCTTGCGGGGTCGGAACGCTCGACGTTTCCGAGATCCAATCAGAAGGTCGTCCGCGAGTGGAGGCTGTGCAGTGGGCCCGCGGAATGCGATTGACAGCCGGGGAAGGTTTCGGGCGTGGCTGAATCGGCGCGCCGTACGGCATGGCAGACCTTGGTGCGCATCGACCACGAGGGAGCCTTCGCCAACCTTGTCCTCCCGGCCATGCTCGAGTCGTCGAATCTCCATCGCCTCGACAAGGCTTTCGCCACCGATCTGGTCTACGGCACCACGCGTCGACGTCGAGCTCTCGATGCCGTGATCGACCGCTTCATCACCAGTGAACCCGAACCGGACATACGCACCCTTTTGCGCCTTGGTGCCTACCAGCTTCTGATGACTCGTACACCTCCGCACGCCGCGGTGAACGACACGGTGGAACTGGCGCCCCGACGGGTGCGCGGCTTCGTGAACGCCGTACTGCGTCGAATCGCCAGCCTCGCACCGCGGGTTTCCTGGTCGAGTGAGGCCGAAGAGTTGAGTTATCCGGATTGGATCGTCGAACTGTTCCACCGCGAAATGGATCCCGATGAAGCGCGGGCGGCTCTGGACATGATGAATCGGCCGGCTGCGGTCACCTTTCGCGACGACGGTTACGTCCAAGATCTCTCCAGCCAGTGGGTGGTGGAGGCGGTGGGAGCCGGTCCCGGCGAACTCGTGCTCGATCTCTGCGCCGGACCTGGTGGCAAGGCCACCGGAATGGCGCGTACTGGAGCACGGGTCGTGGCCGTCGATCTTCAACCGCATCGCGCCAATCTCGTGGCGGAGAACGGGCGACGACTCGGGAAGCCCCTCACGGTGGTGGTCGCCGATGGATGTCGACCACCCTTCGACGAGGGAGTCTTCGATCGCGTTCTCCTCGACGCCCCGTGCTCCGGTCTCGGGGCTTTGCGCCGTCGGGCGGATGCTCGCTGGCGTATCCGAGAGAGCGATGTCGTCGACTTGGCGGCACTGCAGAATCGCCTCCTCCGGGCTGCAGCATCCTTGGTTCGTCCAGGAGGAGTTCTGGTCTACAGCGTCTGCACGATCACTGCCGCCGAGTCGATCGATCATGCGGTGCCCCTCGATCTGTCCGTGGTCGATCGGCAAGGTGACGACCTTCTGCCGGCTCTCGGCTCCATCTGGAGAGATTTCGGAATGGGTCATCGCATTCTTCCGCATCATCACCAGCCCCGGGCGACGGTCCCGTCGGCCGCGGCGAACAATCGGGGTTCGGTTGCAGAGGACACCGATGTCGACCGGTCGGCAGGCAGTGACGGGATGGTCCTGCTGCGCTACCGTCGGCGGCCATGAGTGACATCCGTGCCAAGGTTCTCACGGTGAGTGATGGGGTGGTGGCGGGAACCCGCACCGACACGTCGGGTTCGGGCCTCGTGGAGTTCCTTGCGAGCCATGGATTCGATGTGGTGGAGCATGCAGTCTGTGCCGATGGACGTGACGTCGTCTCCGAGCGACTGAGGTCGATGTGCCACGACTTCGCCGGGTTGGTGGTGACCACCGGCGGAACCGGATTCGCTCCCCGGGACCAAACACCCGAGGGAACGCGGGACGTCATCGAACGCGATGCTCCGGGTCTTGCCGAAGCGATGCGGGGGGTGAATCCGCTCGGCCGTTTGTCGCGTGGAACTGCCGGAATCCGCGGTCGCGCCATCATCTGCAATACACCTGGGTCTCCCAAGGGGTGCATCGAGCAGCTGGCGGCCATCATCGACGTCCTTCCCCACGCCTTGGCGCTCCTCGACGATCGGCCAGCTCCGCACGGGTGAAATCGAGTCCACCAGCGACGGGGCAGCCGGTAGCGTGACCGAATGTTGCGTGTCGTGGTGCCCAAAGGGTCATTGGAACTGGCCACGTTCGAGCTGTTCGAATCCGATTCGAACA
>JBMTPW010000058.1:0-9204 GCA_049444115.1 Ilumatobacteraceae bacterium
AGTACCCCGATGTTCATGGTCGGGACGGCAACATGATGGTTGCCGGTCGGGTCGGGGTGATTGCTGCAGCCGTGGAGAAGGCCGGACTGCACGGACTGTCCTTCACCGAGCACCCGGCTCCCGGGGCGCGCTGGTTGGAGGCTGGTGGACATCAGACCCTCGACCCCTTCGTGGCTCTCGGTCACGCTGCTGCGGTCACCTCCCGAATCCGCCTCGTGACCTATCTGAGTGTGCTGGCGTATCGCAACCCCCTCCTGGTGGGCAAGGCCGCAGCCACCGTCGACTTGTTGTCCGAGGGTCGTTTCGTCCTGGGTGTCGGGGTCGGATACCAACGGGGCGAGTTCCGGGCGCTCGGTGTGGACTTCGAGGAACGGAATGAACTCTTCGACGAAGCTTTGGACGTCCTGCCTCTGTTCTGGTCGGGAGAACCGTTGTCCCATCGAGGTCGGCACTTCGAGGCTCGTGAAGTCATCTGTTTGCCACGACCCGTGCAACAACCCATTCCCATCTGGATCGGTGGCAATTCGCGGCTGTCCATGCGGCGGGCTGCGGAGCGGGCTCAGGGATGGATGCCCATGCTCTCGAACGAAACCGTGTCGACGACGACTCGCACCGCTCACATCGGAGACATCGATACCCTCGGGGTTCGGGTGGCAGAACTACGCGAAATGGCACCATTTCGCGCCCAAGAGATTGAAGTTCTGGTGACGTATCCGGATGGGTCGATCAACGATCCCGGGTCCTCGGTGGAAATGCATCGCGACACTCTCGGACGTCTCGCTTCGGCCGGGGTGACCTGGGTGGGCCTCCCGGGTGCTGCCACCAGCGAGTCTCGTACCCTCGAGTCGATCGCCTTCATCGGCGAGTCCCTTGTGTCGTCGCGCGGGATGTCTTCGTAGTGTGATCGCATGACCGCACCAGAATCCGACCACTCGTTTCCTGCCTTCGTCTTCTCCAATGATCCTGCAGCTCCCAGTCGAGCCGTTCGTGAGGTGACCGTGGGCGACATCGCCCCCGACGGTGTTCTCGTGGAAGTGGAGTGCTCGAGCGTGAACTACAAAGATGGACTGGCCTCCACCACGTCGGGAAAGGTGGCGCGCATTTCGCCGCTGATTCCGGGTATCGATCTCGCCGGACGCGTCGTCGCCGATGGTGAGGGTTTCCGGTCCGGACAGTTGGTGTTGGCCCACGGGTACGACATCGGCACGGCGCGTCACGGGGGATACGCCCGCTTTGCCCGCGTTCCTGCGGAGTGGATCGTGCCCCTGCCCGACGGGCTCTCGGCGCGCGATGCCATGATCATCGGCACCGGCGGTTTCACGGCGGCACTGTCGGTCATGGCCCTGCAGGACTGGGGGCTTCGACCGGGAGACGGGCCGGTACTCGTCACCGGGGCCACTGGTGGGGTGGGCAGCATGGCCGTCTCGATTCTCGCCGGACTCGGACACGAGGTGGTGGCCAGTACCGGCAAGGAATCGTCGCATCGTTATCTGCTCGATCTCGGGGCCCGACGCGTCATCGATCGCAACGAACTGTCGGCCGAGGACACTCGACCATTGCAGACCATGGAATACGCCGGCGCAGTCGATTGCGTCGGTGGACAGACTCTGGCCGCAGTGCTCAAGCGACTGCGGTATGGAGCGGCCGTTGCGGCCAGTGGGTTGACCGGTGGCGCGTCCCTGCCCACCACGGTCATGCCCTTCATCCTGCGCGCGGTGGCATTGCTCGGTATCGATTCGGTCCAAACTCCAATGGAGAAGCGAAAGGAGACCTGGCGTCGCTTGGCCTCGGACCTGCGGCCCGGTGGCCTGGCATCCATCGGGCACGACGTCACGCTGGGCGGTTTGGACGAGGTTCTGACGGCCATCCTGCGGGGTGAAGTGGCCGGACGCTACGTCGTGTCGCCCACCCCCTGAGTGGGCGAGTCGCCGTCATCGGCCCAAACTCGGATACCGTTGGGGGCGAGCCCCGAATGACTTCTTCCACTTCCACATCGACCATCGTCGTCCCTGGATCCCATTTGATGGCAGGACTGCTCGGAGCGCGTGATCGCTACCTGCGTCTGATCGAGGAATCATTTCCCGATGCGGCCATCTCGGTGCGCGGCAACGAGGTGTCCATATCGGGCCAGTCGGCCGAGACCGTGTCCCGACTCTTCGAAGAACTGGTCCGTCTCCTGCAAATCGGCGAGTCCATCGACGAGGCCGTCATTCGCCGTTGTATCGCCATGGTGCGCGAGGACGAGAGCCCGAGTGCCGTGCTCACCGAAGACATCTTGCGAACCGCCAAGGGTCGCACCATACGCCCCAAGACCGCCGGGCAGAAGCGCTATGTCGATGCCATCCGCAACAACGTCATCACCTTCGGAATCGGACCGGCGGGAACGGGGAAGAGCTGGTTGGCCGTGGCCCTTGCCGTTCACGCCCTGCAGACCAAAGCGGTGCAGCGCATCATTCTCACCCGGCCCGCCGTGGAAGCCGGTGAGCGCCTCGGTTTCCTCCCCGGGGATCTGATGGCCAAGATCGATCCATACCTTCGACCCCTCTACGACGCCCTCTACGACATGATGGATGGAGATGGAGTGCAGCGACTGCACGAACGCCAGTCCCTCGAAGTTGCGCCGCTGGCCTTCATGCGCGGCCGTACTCTGAACAACAGTTTCATCATTCTCGACGAGGCTCAGAACACCACTCCGGAGCAGATGAAGATGTTCCTCACCAGAATCGGATTCGGGTCCAAGGTGGTGATCACCGGTGACGTCACCCAGGTGGACGTCACCGGCGGTCGGAGTGGTCTCGAGGGATTGGAGAAGATCCTGAGCGGGATCGACGGACTTTCGTTCGTGCATCTGACTGCGAGCGACGTGGTCCGGCACCGCATCGTGGGTGACATCGTGGCCGCGTACGAAAAGGGCTCCCGTGGCTGACGGCCCACCACGACTTCGTCGTCGCACCAAGGTTGGCGGAGACACCGAACCTGAAGTCTTCTGTGCCGACGAGCAGACCGTGGTGCCCGTGGACGGGGAGCGCTGGCAACGCTTGGCGACGGCGGTGTTGCAGGCCGAAGGCGTGCGTGGCGGAACCGAACTGAGTATCTTCTTCGTCACGGCGGCCGATATGGCCGACCTGAATTCCGAACACATGAACACCTCCGGCCCCACCGATGTCCTCTCGTTCCCCATCGACGGAGGCGAGGTGTTGGAAGTGGTCAGCGGTCCAACTGGTGGGAGTCGGGGACCGGATCGCTCACCGCCGGATCGCGGTGATCTTCCACTCCTGCTCGGCGACATCGTCATCTGTCCCGAGGTAGCCAGGAATCAGGCGGCGGATCACGCCGGAAATCTGGACGATGAATTGGCCCTGCTGGTCGTTCATGGAGTGCTGCACATCCTCGGCTGGGATCACGACACGCCGGAAAAGACGGCAGCGATGCAGGCTCGCGAACGAACCTTGCTTGCCGAACTGCATTGGCATGGCGAGGTACCCGCCACGTTCCGCCAGGAGGCTCCGACGTGATCGGATCCGTGCTCGGGGTGGCGTCCTTGGCCGCGGTCAGCGGCACGGACTGGGCGATGCTGGCCGTCATCGGCATCCTGCTGGTGGTGCTGATCTTCTTGTCCCTGGCCGAGATGGGTCTGTCGCGGATGACCAAACCCAAAGCCGCAGCCCTCGCCGAAGGTGGGGCGCGTCAGGGCCGGGCACTGAAGGACTTGGTCGGCGAGCCGGAGAAGTGGGTCAACCCGTTGCTGCTGTCGGTGAACGTCTGTCAGACGGTGCAGGCGACTCTCACCGGTATCGTCGCGGCGCGCGCCTTCGGGGCTCTCGGAGTGGCCTTCGGTGTGGTGCTCAACGTGGTGGTCTTCTTCGTTCTCGCCGAGGCCGTGCCGAAGACCTACGCGGTGCTGTATCCCGAGCGAGCCGCCTTGTCCACCGCACGTGGCACGAGATTGTTGGTCTCGTTCGCCCCGCTCAAGTTGCTGTCCGGGTGGCTGATCAGCCTGACCAACGTCATCGTGCGTGGCAAGGGCTTGAAGCAGGGACCATTCGTGAGCGAACAAGAACTCCTCGGCATCGTCGAGGCCGCCATGAACGACGAAGTCATCGAGGAAGAAGAACGGGATCTGATCGAATCGATCATCGAATTCGGGGACACGGTGGTGCGCGAGATCATGGTCCCTCTTCCCGACATGGTCACCGTCCCATTGACCCATACGTTGACCCAAGTCATCGACGTGGCCATCGAACACGGGTTTTCCCGGATCCCCGTTTTCGGCGAGGACGACGATGTCAAGGGCGTGGCCTTCATCAAGGACCTCATCCGTCAGGAGCGGGCCGGCAATGGCTCGGCGCCGATCCGAACGTTCATGCGTGGTGTGGTGGTGATTCCGGAGAACAAGCCGGTGAGCCGTCTCATGCGCGAGATGCAGGAGAAGAAATTCCATTTGGCAGTGGTGGCCGATGAGTATGGAAGCATCGCCGGTCTGGTGACGCTGGAGGACTGCCTCGAAGAACTCGTCGGCGAGATCGTCGACGAGTACGACACCGATCGCAAGGAGATCGAACATCTTCCCGACGGCCAGTATCTGGTCCACGGATCGACGAGTGTTTCCGATGTGAACGATGAACTGGAGATCAACATTCCCGATGAGGAGTGGGACAGTATCGGCGGTTTCGTCTTCGGTACCTTGGAGCACGTTCCCGTCGTTGGCGAACACATCGACTACGACGGTTGGCGTTTCACCGTGGCCGCTCTCGATGGTCGGCGGATTCGTACCGTCCGGATCACGTTGAAAGAGTCCACCGTCGATGACATCGAGCAGACCTCGACCAGCGGCGACATCGCCGGCCGCTGAACGTCACGAACCCAGTCGACCGAAGATTCCGGGAAGATCGGGATACCGACCGGTGTTGCCACCGCCGTCGACCGAGAGGAATGACGCGCTCATGAAGCCCGAGTCGTCTCCAGCCAGGAAGGCCGCGACTCCGGCGATCTCCTCGGCCGAGGCGTGGCGCCCAAGAGGCGCGTTCTCCTCGAATTCGGCCACCACTTCGGGGACGGCGAAGAAACCGCTGGTGGCATTGGTGGCCACCAGTCCGGGAGCGATGGTGTTCACGCGGATTCCCCGGGGGCCGAACTCCATGGCGGCCACCCGGGTCAACATGGCCACGCCGGCCTTGGCGGCACAGTAGGCAGACATCCCTTTCGAAGGTTGGATGGCGTTGAGTGATGCGATGGTGATCACCGAACCGCCAGGTCGGACATGGTCGCCGGTGTGTTTCAAGGTGAGGAAGACCCCGGTCAGGCAGAGATCGATGATGCGCTTCCACTCGTCGAGTGCATGGTCGGTGATCAGACCGTAGGTGCCGGCTCCGGCATTGGCGACCACCACGTCGAGACCGCCGAAGGAGTCGATGGCCAGGGTCGTGAGTCCGGCCAGATCTTCCTCCTGGGTGACGTCACAGCGTTGGGTGACCACTCCGGATCCGAGCGACGTCGCCAGGCGCTTCAAGCCGTCGTTGTCGATGTCGCCCGCCGCGACTCGAGCGCCATCGGCCACGAATCGTTCGACGATGGCTTTGCCGATTCCCGATGCCGCACCGGTGACCAGCGCGACCTTTCCATCGAGTGTTCCCATGCGCGCCAACCTACTTCGGCACGATCGACTCCACTCCCGGCGTCGATCACGGTTTCAGGAGTTTCCGCATTTCGGTTCGTTGCACCTTGCCAAGAGCGGTGCGCTCGATTCGGGGGACCACCACGATCTCCTGTGGGGCGCAGTAGGCCGGAAGGGCTTCTTTGACGTGGCCCCGAATTCGGTCGAGGGACAGACTTGCATCGGTGGTCGCCAGCACCACACGATCCCCCCACTGTGGATCCGGAATTCCGATGATGCAGAAGTCCTGACCAGTGATGAAGGGAGCGAGGACCCGCTCCACCGCCTCGGGCCACACCTTCTGGCCGCCCGTGACGATGACATCACCACGACGACCTTCGACGTGGAGTCGACCATCGTGCTGCAGATGGCCGAGGTCGTCGGTGTGCAACCAGCCATCAGCGTCGATGACGGTTGTTCCGTCGCGATAGCAGCGCATGAGCATCGGACCGCGTAACAGGATCTCGCCGTCCTCGGCGATGGAAACCTCCACTCCATCGAGGGGCCACCCGTCGTACACGACTCCCGATCCGGTTTCGGTGAGCCCGTAGGTCGCCACGGTGTTGGGCGGCCGGTTCTCGGGAGGTCGACCTCCGCCGAGCAGGATTGCGCGGTAGAGCCGTGGATCGATCCGGGCGAGAGCGGTGCCGACGAGAGCGGTCAAGGTGCAGCGATGCGCGAGACGGGTCACCTCCTCGGCCGCGAACGTCGGGATCACCGTGACCGGGACACCGGTGATCAGAGAGCGGGTGACCACGGAGAGGCCACCGATATGGGCCATCGGCAGGCAGGCCAGCCAGTGATCCGATGAATCGACTTCGAGAGCACGGGAACTGGCGCGAGCCGAAGCTTCGACAGCGGAGTGCGTGAGGACGACACCTTTGGGATCGCCGGTCGACCCACTCGTGGCGACGACCAACGCATCGCCCTCTTCGGTCGGACGACCGAAAGCCCGTCGATGGTCTCCTTGGGCGTCCACCACGGAGTCCGGCCGCATGGATTCGAGAAGTCTTTCCTTTGCGGGTGCGGGAAGCCGTTGATCGACGGGCAGAACGGCATCGCCACGTTCCCAGGCCCGCCGCAACTCGTCGACGAATTCCGGCCCACCCGGCAGATCGAGAGCGACGAGCGAGGGCACCCGTTCAGGTTACGGGTGGTCGACGACCGGTTCGACCGCTCAGCGACGGGGATCGATCGGTGTTGCGAGTCCCATGCTCTCGTCGATCAGACCGGCAACGGTGAGACAGAGTTGGTCGCGGTATCGCCACGAGCTCACCTGCACCCCGACAGGCAGTCCGTGGGCCATGCCGGCAGGAACCACTGCCGCGGGACTTCCGAAGAGATTGGCGAAGAGAACCGGTCGGAAGGTTTCGAAGACCCGAAGTGCCTCGGTCATTCCGCGCACGTCGAAGTCGTGTTCGAAAGCTGGAAGTGCCCACGTCGGACTGAGCAGGACGTCGTAGTCGTCGAACCACTCCGACCACTGCCGGGCCAGATCGAATCTCTGCGTGTGCAAATACGTCATTCCCGCTTGGTCCAAATGTGGGAATGCCTCGCGGCCGAATCCCAGGAACTGACGGGCTTGTTCACCGAGTACGGTTTCGAGGAGGGGCAGCATGACCACGAGGTCGTTGTTCATGATCGCCGACCACATTTCGATGGTGCCGGCGACATCGGGCGGGTCCACCTCGGTGACCTCGTGACCGAAATCGGTCAAAGTGGCCGCCGCGGCGCGCACGACCGCGGCAATCTGCGGGTCAGTGGCGCCACCCGGGTACTCGGCGCTGACAGCGATGCGCAACGGTCGTTCGGACGGAAGATCCCGCAACTCGGCCGAGACGGAGAACGGATCCCGAGGATGGGCCCCGCGCACGATGTCGAATCCGAGGCGAACGTCGGCGATGCGCCGAGCCATCACCCCCTCGGACAGCATCAATTGGCTCGCGGCTCCAAGAGCGGTCGGAGGGATGTCGGTGGCCCAAGGAATGACTCCCGCCGATGGTTTGATGGATGAGACTCCACAGCAATGGGCGGGATTGCGCAGCGACCCACCGATGTCGTTGCCGAGACCGATGGGTGACATCCCCGAGGCCAGTGCGGAACCTTCTCCACCACTACTCCCTCCGCTGGTGTGATCGGGATGCCAGGGATTCCGCGTGAGGCCGTGCAGTGAGGAGTTGGTGTGCACCCGCAGACCGAGATCGGGCAGATTCGTGCGGGCGATCGGTATGCCACCCGCGGCGCGCATCCTTTCCACGACCGGCGCATCGCGTTCGGCAATGGCGTGCGCCAGAGCCGGGACTCCACTCGTGGTCGGCGTTCCCGCCACATCGATGTTCTCTTTGACGGTGAAAGGCACACCGTGCAGAGGTCCGACGGGAGAACCTGCGCGGGCCAGAAGCTCGTCGGCAGCGTCCGCTGCGGCCAATGCCGAATCATCCAGGCGACGCACGACGGCGTTCAGATGTCCGTTGACGGCGTCGATGCGCTCCAAATGGGCTCGGACCACGTCGCGACTCGAGACCTCGCGCCGTGCGATCATTTCTGCCAGCTCCGTGGCGCCCTTGGTCCACAATGCTCCTGAATCTCCGCTCATGGCTGGTTCTCCCGTCTCGTCGCGCGTCCCAACTCTTGTGCATCGTCAGATCCCCGTCCAAGTGAGACGATGGCGATCCGACGACTCCGTATCGACCGGCCGTCGAGACGGGACGACTAGCGTGCCCTCGATGAACATCTGGGTCCAAGGAGCTCGACCCCGAACTCTGCCGGCGGCCGTGGTTCCCGTGGCGGTTGGGACGGCCCTCTGCGTGGGTGAGGGAGATGCCCGCTGGTGGCGAGCGATCCTGGCCCTCGGGGTGAGCCTTCTCCTGCAGATCGGCGTGAACTTCGCCAACGATTACAGCGACGGCGTGCGCGGAACCGATGCCACCCGGATCGGCCCGACTCGACTCACGGCCAGCGGTCTGGTGTCGCCTTCTCGGGTCAAGAGGGCCGCTCTCCTCGGTTTCGCCGCCGCCGCGGTTCTCGGTCTCGTTCTCGCTCTCGTGACGTCACTGTGGCTCCTGGTGGTCGGTGCGGCCGCGCTCCTCGCTGGCTGGTTCTACACCGGCGGAAAGCACCCGTACGGGTACTTCGGTCTGGGGGAACTCTTCGTCTTCGTCTTCTTCGGTTTGGTGGCCACCGTCGGCACCGTGTTCGTGATCTCGGAGCGAATTCCGGCACTGGCGTGGGTCTTGGGCGCAGCGATCGGAGCTCTGGCCTGTGCGCTGTTGGTGGTGAACAACCTGCGCGACATCCCCACCGACTCCAAGGTCGGAAAGCGAACACTGGCTGTGCGCCTCGGGGATCAGCGAACGCGTCACCTGTACGTCTTCCTGGTGATTGCTGCCTTGGGGTCGAGCGCGGCCGGAGCTCTGTGGAATCCCGGTTGTCTGGCCGTCCTGGCAGCCATTCCGGTGGCCATTGCGCCGATCTCCTCCGTTCGCTCTGGGGTCACCGGCGCAGGACTGATCGAGGTTCTCGGGCGAACCGGGCGGCTGCAATTGGTGGTC
>JBMTPW010000059.1:0-9057 GCA_049444115.1 Ilumatobacteraceae bacterium
CTGTCGTCTGGCCCTGACCGACGCCGACCGGGACGGCCGCGATCTCGTGCTGACCTGGATGCGCGACCTCGGCCTCGACATCACCATCGATGGAATCGGCAACGTCATCGGGACCTGGAAGGTCGGCTCCGGAGGACCGGTCATGACCGGAAGCCATATCGACACGGTTCGCACCGGAGGTCGCTACGACGGCAACTTGGGAGTTCTGGCCGGACTCGAAGTCATCGAGACGTTGATGCACGCTGGCAAGATTCCACCCCGCCCATTGGCGGTGGGCGTGTTCACCAACGAAGAGGGTGCGCGCTTCCAACCCGACATGCTCGGATCCTTGGTGTACGTCGGAGGGCTCGCCCTCGAAGAAGCCCTCGACAGTCGTGCCATCGACGGCGCACGACTCGGCGACGAATTGGACCGCATCGGGTACTGCGGAACGGCACCCTGCCCGGCAGCACCACCCCACGCGTTCGTCGAACTGCACATCGAGCAAGGTCCTCTCCTGGAACGTTCGAACGTGCGAATCGGCGCTGTCACCGGCGTGCAGGGTATTTCCTGGCAGGAGGTGACGATCACCGGTCAGAGCAATCACGCCGGCACGACACCGATGTCGCTCCGAAGGGACCCGGCACTCGTGGCCGCTCGAATCACCGTGTTCCTACGCGATCTGGCTCTCGAACTCGGCGGACATCAGGTGTGCACGGTCGGCAAGATCGACCTCTTTCCCAATCTCGTCAATGTGGTTCCGGCCCGAGCCGTCCTCACTCTCGACGTACGCAACACCGACGAAGACCTGTTGCGCGCGGCCGAGCTCCGAATCGCCGAGTTCCTGGAAGTCGCGGCCGTCGAAGAGGACGTCACGATCACCACGCGGCCACTGGCACGATTCGAGCCGGTGATCTTCGACGACCGCGTCGTGGACATGGTCGCCGCTGCGGCCGCCGACCATGGATTGAGCACCATGAGGATGCCCTCGGGCGCAGGTCATGATGCCCAGATGCTGGCCCGAATCTGTCCGACGGCCATGATCTTCACGCCGTCGGTCCAGGGCATCAGCCACAATCCTGCCGAGCACACCGAACCCAATGACTTGGTGGCCGGAGCCAATGTTCTCCTCGACGTGATGTGGAACCTGGCCCACACCGATTTCGATGATCGGGCCACCACCGACCGCACCGCCAGCAGCCGCACCGTCGACAACCACGCCGCCTCCGAATCGGAAGGGAGAGGTTCATGAACTCGACTGCCGAGCGGACAGTGGTGGTGGGGGCGGCACAACTCGGTCCGATCCAACGGGATCATGGTCGCGCCGAGGTGGTCCGTCGTCTCATTGCGCTGCTCCACCAGGCCAAGGACCGTGGTTGCGATCTCGTCGTCTTTCCCGAATTGGCCCTGACCACGTTCTTCCCGCGCTGGTTCGTCGACGACATCACCGAGGCCGATCACTGGTACGAAACAGCGATGCCATCGGCCGACACCCAGCCGCTGTTCGATGAGGCACGGCGGCTCGGTCTCGGCTTCTGCCTCGGCTATGCCGAGCTCACCAGTGCCGATGCCAACGGCACTCGTCACCGCTACAACACGCAGATTCTCGTCGAACGGGACGGCTCCGTGGTGGCCCGCTATCACAAAGTGCACATTCCCGGTCATGAGCACCACGAACCTGGTCGTCCTTTCCAACATGCCGAGCGCTACTACTTCGAGCCGGGACCCGAAGGCTTCGGCGTGTGGCGGGCGTTCGGAGGTCTGGTGGGCATGATGATCTGCAACGATCGTCGGTGGCCGGAGTCGTATCGCGAAATGGGATTGCAAGGTGTCGAGTTGATCCTGTGCGGCTACAACACCCCCATCCACTACGTACCCGATCCGTCCCAGGACATTCTCCAGGGCTTTCACAACGCTCTCGTCATGCAGGCCGGCGCCTACCAGAACGGGACTTGGGTGGTTGGAGTGGCCAAGGCCGGCGTCGAAGAAGGAGTCGACTCCCTGGGTCAGAGTTGCATCATCGCTCCGAGCGGACAGATCGTGGCCCAAACCCTGACCACCGATGACGAACTCATCGTGGCCTCTTGTGACTTGAATTGGTGTCGTCGCTACAAAGGAACGTTGTTCGACTTCGATCGCTATCGGCGGCCCGAGGTGTACAGCCGGATCGCCACACAGCGGGGAGTCGTGGAACCACCGCGCTGAACGGCGCGCCGACCACAGGGGACATGTCATGAACACACCGCCCATCAGTACGTCGTCGGGAACCCGAGTGACTCTGCGCGTCAACGATCACGATGTCGAAGTCTCGAGCACTCATCCGCACCTTCTCTCCGCTCTGCGGGACGAACTGCATCTCACTGCTGCCAAAGATGGATGTTCCCCGTCCGGTCAGTGCGGTTGTTGCACGGTGTTGATCGACGGCAAGGCCGTGGTGAGCTGTCAACAGCCGCTCGACAAGGTGGCCGGGAAATCGGCCGTCACCCTCGAAGGACTTCCGGACGACGAGCGAGCACGCTACGCCACGGCATTCTCCGCCTGCGGAGGACTGCAGTGTGGTTTCTGCATTCCGGGCATCGTCATGCGCGCCAAAGGACAGATCGACAAGAAGGGTGCGGCTCTCACTCGCGCCGACATGGCCCGGCATCTCGGCGCGAACCTGTGCCGTTGCACCGGGTACGTGAAGACCCTCGAGTCCATCCAGCCGGTGGCCACCGACTCCATTCCTGCCGTCCCGCAGGGAGGTGGGATCGGAGCCCGCGGGGTGAAGTACGAGGCGTCCGAGCTCGCTCTCGGTGACCGCGACTACGTGGACGACATCCGGCTCCCGGGCATGGTCCACGCCGCCCTGGTTCTCACCGAGCACGCTCGCGCCGACATCCGCGCCATCCACGTCGACGCGGCCCGCGCCATCGACGGTGTGGTGGCCGTGTTCACCGCCTCCGATGTTCCCGCCGAGTTGAAGGTTGGACTGATCCACAAGGATTGGCCGGTGATGATTCCCGTCGGAGGACGGACCAGTTTCGCCGGTGACGTCCTGGCCGTCGTCGTTGCCGAATCGCGCCTGGTCGCGCGCCAGGCGGCGGAAGCCGTGGGCGTGGACTACGACGTCCTTCCGACGATCACCGATCCGCTCGTCGCTCGGGTCAGTGACGAGATCGCCGTCTGGGGAACGGAGTCCAATGTTCTGAGCGTCAGTGCCTATTCCAGAGGAGACGTCGACGACGCTTTGCGTTCCAGTGCACACGTGGTTCACGACGTCTTCGAGACCCAGCGCATCGAGCACGCGTTCTTGGAACCGGAGAGTTCATTGGCGGTTCCCTCGATGCGCGACGGTCGCCGTCATCTCCATGTGTACTCCGGTGGCCAGGGAGTCTGGGACGATCGCAACGACATCGCCCGGGTTCTCGGAATCACCAACGATCAGGTCACGGTCGAACTGGTGAGCAACGGTGGCGCTTTCGGCGGCAAGGAGGACATGAGCAACCAGGCCCATGCAGCTTTGGCCGCTTGGTTGCTCGACCGACCGGTGAAGTGCACGTTGTCACGCGAAGAGTCTCTGCGGATCCACGCCAAGCGCCACCCCATTCGCATGGAGTACACCCTGGGCTGCGACGCGGCGGGTTCGCTCACGGCGCTGCGAGTACGGGCCGTCGGTGACAGCGGCGCCTACGCCAGCGTTGGCATGAAAGTGCTCGAGCGGATGGCCGGACACGCCAGTGGGCCGTATCACCTACCAGCCATCGACGTGGAAGCGGTGGCCGTGCGAACCAACAATCCGGTGTGCGGGGCCTTCCGCGGGTTCGGCGCCAACCAGGCCCAGTTCGCCATGGAGGGAGCCCTCGACCGTCTGGCCGAAAAGGCCGGTCTCTCGGGTTGGGAGATCCGCAAGCGCAATGTCATTCGCCCCGGCATGGTCTGGGGTCCTGGACAGATCATGGACGATGGGTGCCTCGGAGCAGAGCGTTGTCTCGACGACATCAAACCCTTCTACGACCGATCCCGCGCTGCCGGATACGCAGTGGGTCTCGGTCTCGGACTCAAGAACAGCGGTCTGGGGAATGGATTCAAGGAGGTCACCGGTGCAGTCGTCCGGTTCGAACCCGATGGCACAGTGGAGGTCCGTCATGGCTGGACCGAGATGGGCCAGGGGGTGCACACCGTGGCCCTGCAAGTGGCTGTGGAAGAACTCGGCATCGATCCGAGTCGCGTGAAGGTGATCGTGGACACCACCCGCGAACTCGGCTTCGGCCAGACCACCGGTTCACGCGGAACGCTGATGGGTGCGGGTGCGGTGAAGGCCGCCTGCGAAACGGCCAGAGCGGCCGGCTGCGCGATCGGGGTGGATCATTACGGCGAATACCGCGTCGACTGGACCCAGAAACTCGGTGAGGTCGAGAACCCCACCATCCATTCCACTTTCGGCTATGCCGCCCAACTGGTGATCATGGATCGCGACTCCGGACGGATCACCGAGGTGGTGGCCGCCCACGACGTGGGCCGTGCAGTGAATCCGACATTGTGCGAAGGACAAATCGAAGGCAGCGTGCACATGGGCCTCGGATACGCCCTCACCGAGGACTTCCCGGCCGACCCGGAGACCGCTTTCCCCACCAATATGACTCTGCGCTCGCTCGGCATCCTGCGCGCCAAGGACGTTCCGGAGATCACCGTTCGCCTGATCGAATCCCCGCAACCGAACGCTCCGTATGGCATCAAGGGTGTCGGTGAGATCGGTCTGGTTCCCACCGCCGGGGCCGTCGCAGCGGCACTCCACGATCTCGACGGCGTGTGGCGGACCCGCCTCCCCATGCGGCCTCAGAACGACGACGCATGAACGAGTCGTGACCATTGTGAGTTCCGAGACTTCTGGTCTGGTGTGTGCGCATCATCATCTGTACTCCGCGCTCGCCCGCGGTATGCCGGCCCCACCCGAACAGCCGACCGACTTCCTGAGCATTCTGCAGCAGATCTGGTGGCGTCTCGATTCCGCCCTCGACCTGGACACGATCTATTGGTCGGCCAAGCTGGGAGCCGTCGAGGCTCTCATGAGCGGAACAACGGGGATCATCGACCATCACGAAAGTCCGTCGGCCATCGACGGCAGCCTCGATGTCATCAGCCAGGCATGTGCCGAGGTGGGCGTGCGGGTGATCTGCTCCTACGGTGTCACCGAACGCCATGGGGCCGACGGCGGTCGGCGCGGTCTCGCCGAGAACGAGCGCTTCATCCGCTCCGGCGGCCGTGGCATGGTCGGTGTCCACGCCGCCTTCACGTGTTCCGACGAACTCTTGCAGGCAGTCGCCGGACTCGCCCGAGATCTCGGAGTCGGTGTCCATATCCATGTCGCCGAAGGGCCCGACGACATCGACGCTGGACGGCGCCTCGAATCCCTCGCCCGGCCCGATTGGCTGTTGGTGCATTGCGTCCATTTGGATCGCCAATTGGCTGGTTCGATCGTGCACAATCCGCGCAGCAACATGAACAATGCCGTCGGATACGCCCGCCCGGTCCGTTGGAACCAGCCGGTATTGATCGGGACCGACGGCATCGGCGCCGACATGTTGGAAGAGTTCCGACTGGCCTATGTCGCACTGCGCGCCGACGATGTCACCTCCTCACCCGACACCGTTTGGTCCTGGCTGGAGAACGCCTATCGGTTCATCCCCGAGTGTCGCTCCGATCGCGTCACTTGGAATTACGACCACGCCGACAGCGCGTGGCACGTCGCTTTCACTCCAGGGATGCGTGCCACCGAGGTGATCACCGCGGACGGCGAAGTCTTGCTCACCGGCGGCCGTCCGACACGCGTCGATCTCGACGAAGTGCGCGCCAAATCCGCCGAGGCGGCTCGACGGCTCTTCTCCCAACTCTGAGACGAAAGGTACGATTCGACGATGACGACCAAGCAGGCCACCGACTTCCAGCCCGTTGCGCTCTACTTGCAGGATGCCCACCCGATCCGTCAGGGCATGGAGTTCACGCGCTACGCCGAGGAGCGCGGCTTCGACGCCGTTTGGCAGGCCGAGAGCCGACTGGTCCGTGAAGCGACCGTTCCCATGGCCGCGTTCGCCAGCGTGACCGAGCGGATCAAAGTGGGTAGCGGAGTCGTGGATTGCTGGAGTCGCAATCCAGCACGCTTGGCGGCCACCTTTTCCACCCTCGACGACCTGGCTCCCGGACGAGTGATTCTGGGTATCGGAGCGTGGTGGGATCCATTGGCCAAGAAGGTGGGCATCGACCGGAGCAAACCCTTACGAGTGATGCGCGAGATCGTGACCGTGGTGCGCGCGTTGTTGCACAACGAATCGGTGACCTTCGATGGCGAGTACGTGCACCTGGATGGGGTCGAACTGGATTACGTGTATCAAGAGCGCCGACCCAAGGACGTACCGATCTACATCGGGGCCACCGGGATGCAGATGATGGAGTTGACCGGAGAGATCGCCGATGGTGCGGTCCTCAATTATCTGGTCTCTCCCGAGTACAACGATCAGGCGATCGAAGCTCTGGAACGAGGTGCCGCCAAAGCCGGCCGTTCGTTGGCCGATATCGACCGCCCCCAACTGGTGGTTTGCAGCGTCCACGAGGACCGCCAGGTGGCTCTCGACATGGCTCGCATGATGGTCACGCAATACCTCGGCCAACAGCCCCACATCATGAAGGCGTCCGGGGTGCCACAGTCCCTCCTCGACCGCGTCGGTGAAGTATTGACCTGGCCCGCCACCCACGAACAGGTCGAAGCGGCCAGCAAGCTGGTCCCCGATGAGATCGTCCAGATGCTGACCGCCAGCGGAACCCCGGCCGAGGCACGCGACAAGGTGAAGCACTACATCGACCACGGCTGCACCTGCCCGATTCTCTATCCCTTGGGTGATGTCCAGGCGATGATCGATGCCTTTGCCCACTGGAATCCGTGAGTTTCGACGGTCCGGCAGCCTTTGACAATTTGTAAACTTCCGTCGTGCCCGTCCTGCATCCGGCCAGCGTCGACGAACTGATCGCCGTTCTCGCCGATCATCCCGATGCCAGCCTCCTGGCGGGTGGCACCGACCTCATGGTCGAGGTCAACCTGCACGGTCGACCGCTCTCGACGGTGGTGAGTCTCGCCCAGGTCGCCGAACTGAAGGAATGGCAATACCGGGCGTCGGTGTCTCGGGTGACCATCGGAGCCGGAGTCCCCTATGCCGAAATGGAGCACGGGGAGATCTCCCGGCTCGTTCCGGCCCTCGCCCAGGCCGCCCGCACTGTTGGCTCACCACAGATCCGCGCCGCCGGCACTCTTGGTGGAAACCTAGGAACCTGCTCGCCAGCCGGAGACGGACTCCCGGTTCTCGCCGCTCTCGACGCCATCGTGCACGTCATCGGACCAGAAGGAGCCCGCGATGTGGAGTGGGGGGACTTCATGGTCGGGGTGAAGAGGAATTCGTTGCGGGCCGCAGAATTCGTTCACTCCGTCAGCCTTCCGGTGGTTCCCGGGTGGCAGGGCTACGCCAAAGTGGGGACACGCAATGCCATGGTCATCGCCACGGCATCGGCCTGTTTGGTTCGCGATAGCGACGAGGGGCTCGTTTCGATCGCCCTCGGAGCCGTCGGTCCCACGGTCATTCGTTGTCATGCCGCCGAACGCTGGCTGGCCGGAGCCATGGATCTGCGGGTCAGCGGAACTCTCGATCCTGCCGTGGCTGCGGAGTTCGGTCAGCGGGTTCGCTCCGAGGCTCGCCCCATCGATGATCACCGATCCACCGCCGACTACCGCCGTCATGCCGTCGGCGTGCTGGCCACCCGACTCCTGACGAGGTCCTTTTCGTGAACGCGCCCAGCAACAAGACCACGCCCGGCAACGAGTTCTACACGCTGCGCGTCAACGATCGCGAGCGGGAGGTGCGCGATTCCTGGATCGGAGAGAGCTTGCTCTACGTGCTTCGCGAGCGCTTGGGCTTGCCCGGCGCCAAGGGAGCGTGCGAACAAGGAGAATGCGGAAGTTGTACCGTGATCATGGACGACGCCGCGGTGTGCTCCTGTCTGGTCCTGGCCGCCAGTGCCGTCGGACGTGACATTCGCACCGTCGAAGGTCTCTCACCGGACGGATCGCTCACCGATGTACAGGCGGCATTCCTCGAAGCCGGTGGTGTGCAATGCGGATTCTGCACTCCCGGCTTCATCGTGGCCGTGCACCATCTTCTCGAGGAACTCGACGATCCATCCGATGATCAGATCCGCGAGGCACTGTCCGGAAACATCTGCCGCTGCACCGGATACGGCCGCATCCTGGACGCGGTCCGTACCGTGGCCGACCAACGACGGAGCAGTCGATGACCCTCGTCGGCCAGTCCTTACGAGCCGGAGTTCTCGGAACCAATGCGACGCGCCCCGACGGCGTGGCCAAGGTGCAAGGAGGATTCGCCTTCTCCAATGACATGTGGGCCGAGAACATGTTGTGGGGTGCGACGCTGCGCAGTCCCCATCCCTTCGCCCGTCTGGTGTCCATCGATCTCTCGAAGGCCTGGAAGATCGACGGAGTCGAGGCCATCGTCACCGCCGAGGACGTCCCCGGAAAAGCCACGTACGGGCTGATCATGTCCGATCAGCCGGTCTTCGCCGCCGTCGGCGATGTCGTGCGTTACGCCGGTGAGCCCATCGCCGCCGTGGCTGCCGATCATCCCGAAACCTGTCGACGGGCCCTGGCGGCCATCGAGGTCGTGTACGAGGTCCTGACACCGATCACCGATGCCGAGGACTGCATCGCCGGCCGGGCGCCCACGATCCATCCGGACGGCAACATTTTCCGTCACCAGCGGATCGTCTCCGGCGACATCTCGGTCACGGGCGATGTACAAGTGGAAGGAACCTACGAAGTGGGTATGCAGGACCAGGCCTTCCTCGGATTGGAATCGGCCCTGGCCGTGCCGGACTCCGGTGGCGGCGGCGTGGAACTCTACGTGGCCACCCAATGGCTCCACGAGGATCGTCGGCAGATCGCCGCCTGTCTCGGTATCGCCGAGGACAAGGTACGGCTGGTGCTCGGTGGAGTCGGCGGCGCCTTCGGCGCGCGCGAGGACATCAGTCTGCAAGTGC
>JBMTPW010000060.1:0-9041 GCA_049444115.1 Ilumatobacteraceae bacterium
CTGCTGGGCATTGTCCACCACGAAGGCCTCGTCAATATTCCGACCTGTCGACAGAATCGATCGGATGTCGTCGAGGTCGCGTGGACACCCGGCGATGAGTTTGTGGACAATGACGTCTTCGGCTGTGAGTACTCCGTCAACGGCACGTCCCATGGCTGATCGCTGGTAGTCGGTTTCGGCGAGGAGCCGTCTCAGACCATCGGCGGATGAAACCACGCTCCACGGCCTTTCGATGGAACTCACCTTCGGTCTTCAACTCGTCGAGTCCGTGCCGACGGCGATCTTCATTCGCCTCGACGATCGCAGCGACGCGCTGCTCGTCATCGCCGGCTTCGGAAGTCTCGAGTGCCCGCAATGCGGCGGCTTGGCGGTTCATGCGGCGGCGGTCGTCCGGACTGACAGTTCCCACAGCCATCACGTTATGTCATATGCAGGAATATCTTCTCCTGAGGGAAGAATGTGGCGGTGCAACTCAGTCCGGTGGCGTCATAACCGGTGATGACTCCCGCTGACGCCGAGATCTATCGCAAGTACGCCGACGAACTCGTTCGCTTCGCCTCGGGCCTGGTCGGCCCATCGGGCGCAGAGGACGTGGTCGCCAACGCGGTACTGCGAGCGGTTTCGAGTGCTCGGTGGTCCCGGGTCGACAATCGACGGGCGTATCTGTACCGGGCGGTGCTGAATGAGGCCAGCTCTCAGCATCGTTCGACGGCGCGTCGATTGAACCGAGAGATCCGCGCCTATCAGCGCGATGTCTCGACTGGGTCTACCGAATCACTTTCAGAGGACTCGAACGTGGACTTCGATGTTCTGATCGCTTTGCGGCGACTGAGCGAGCGTCAGCGGGCAGTCATCCATCTCACGTATTGGGCCGATCTACCGGTGGCCGATATCGCGTCGCTACTGGATCTCCCGATCCGAACCGTGGAACGAGAACTGTCTCGTGCGCGTACCCGCTTGGAGGCACTGCTGTTATGAACGACAAGATCAGACGATTCTCCGCACAACTGAGCGAGGCCGCCCCACTCGCACCCGAACTCGAAGGCCGCACGATTCCGGAACGTCGTTCACCGCTCACGGCAACGCGGATCGGCCTCGCAGTTGCGACCGTGGCTGTTCTCGGATTCGTTGCCGTGACCGTGAGTGGTGGTGACGATCGCTCATCAGTGGTTCCGGCCAGTGGTGACACGGACGCAGTAGCGACGATCAGTGGCGCTATCGAGGCCGCGTTGCCGGCCGGCTTCCGTTTGATGGTGGTGGAGCGACGCGATGACAACAGCGGCCACGCAGTCGCGGTCAGCGATCGTCTCGAGGTGCTCGACATCGAGATCAACATCGCCGGGGCGGAAGAAGAAGTCACTTCTGATTCCGCGCCCACAGCAAGCGTCGAAGGGCTCATCACCGACACCACAGCAGTGCATTGCATCGCCCCCGTGTCGACTCCGGATGCATCGGAGTGTCTCCAGTACGCGAACGAAGCCACCGGCACGATGAACGCGCCGACCACGTACGCACCCGACGGTTCACAAGTGGAGCCCAACTGCGTCATCTTCGAGTACGCGGGAGCGACCAAGGACACTCCAACCGCCAAACTTCCGTGCACCCTGCAGCAGATCGAAAGTGGTGAAATCCCGATCGACGCCGAGTGCACCTTCTACGTCCGATCAGACGCCGATGCGCCGCCGCCACCCCCAGGCTGCGACAGGATTGCCATGATCCTGGATGAGACGCTGGCCAGCACCGTTCCTAATGTTGGCCCTTCTCCCGACACCGGTCCCGCCGATGGCGAAAGCGGATCTGAGACTCCGACGACGTTCACGCAGTGGACTGGCGAGGAGTCGTTCATCGACGACGCGTTCGGGCCGGATGTCAGCGGTCAAGACTCACCCTTTGCGCATTTATCAACCCTCAACAATGACGTCTTTATCGGCGCCACTTTGTTTGCGATCAACCGCATGGTGGATCTTGGGAAGTTCGTCGACGCACTGTCCCGTAACATCGTCGCCATCGGTGATCTGCGCACTGTTATCGACGCGCTGCCCGAGGCTCTCGCCCCTGTCGGCATGATCGCTGCCACGCCAACGCAGAGCACATCACCTGAAGCAAGATGGACGAGCCGCGGCGTCACAACCGGCTCGTTCTCCGTGGTGCTGGGACAGCACACCGAGGACGGCGCTGTCGTCGTGCAGATGAGCTTCCCAGGATCCCTCGAGTCATCCGGCAACGACGGTGACATCTTCTGGCACGCCACGACGATCGACGGCAGGGTGTCGATCGCGCTCTTCCAACGGGGAGACCGCGATGCGATGACCGATGAGGACGCCGCCGATCTAACCCGCAATATGGCCGAGGGCTGGGTGGATGAGTCGGCCTATGCACTGGCCTCGGGGAATGACATGGTGGTCACCGAGACCACTGTCGTAGCTCCGACAAACTTCTCCGGTTCCGTGACCCCGATCACCGAGGCCCCTTCTGATTCCTGCCCCGCGAGTTCCGTGACCTGCAGGACTTCGATAGCGCCCTGAGGTGAAAGGAATCGGACCAAACGAGGGTTGCGTCCCTCAAGCCCACGGATTGGTGTGAATGGCGTGGGTGTGAACGACACACTTCGCTTCGTCCAGCCACGGGCCGACGTCAACTACGACCGCTTCAGCGCAAGCACGCTCACACCGAATCGATTGTCGGAGAAAGACGGACGTTCTGTGGAGCAACCATCGAGTTGAAGGTGCGACACCGTCATGTCGGACTTCAGTCGCATGACTGAGAACTGTGACGGACGTCCTCCGACGGATCAACGGTGCGGTACGAAACTAGAATTCGAGGGATGTGGAGAAGCGCCGGGGCTTCTCGCCGCAGCAACTTCAGAGGGAGTTGGAGAGTCCCTCCGTTGTGGCTGGGTGGGACCGTTGCCTCACTCACCGCCCTTGGCCTGGCAGTCGACGCGATGGAGCCGAGCCCGACGGCGTCCCGCCCCGCAATCGTCCCGGTGGCCTCGTCTTCGACCATCGTGGAAGCGGGCGCAACTCCGTCGTCGACAGTGCCCGCAGCGCCGGTCATTGTGGCCGGTGCAAGCATCCCTCCCCTGGCCGATCTCGTGAGCCGGGTTGGCGGTCCCCGGGTGGAGGTGATCAGCGTTGTGCCCCAAGGTGTGGACGGGCACACCTATGAACCCAACCCGTCCGACGTTGCCGATCTGACTCGCACTGGCATCATGTTCTTTGCCAGCGAAAATTTGAATCCGTCGGTCACTCGCACGGCGCGCGCAAGTCTCCCGGCAACGGCATTGCAAGTCGATCTGATGGACTTGACCGTTCCCGAGAGTGAAGTGATTGCGGACCGGACCCACTCTCATGGCCCGGACGGCAGTCACTCGCATGCGAATGTGCACGTCTGGACGGATCCGACGATCGCGCTGCGTTGGGTAAGTGCTATTCGAGATCGACTGACGCAACTTGACCCTGCGGGAGCGGAGCTGTATTTCGCGAATGCCGAAGCACTGAGCGGCAAGATTCAGGCACTGCATGATGCCATCATCGCGGCGACAGCTACCGTGCCCGAGGCGTTTCGCACTCTCGTCGTCTACCACGACTCGTGGTCATACTTCGGGCGAACCTACGGCTATCGGGTCCTCGGAGCACTCCAAGCAGCTGACTTCGCCGAACCCTCGGCTGCCGAGATGCGCAACATGATCGAGCAGGTTCGATCAGCCGGCGTACCCGCATTCTTTGGAGCAGCGGTGTTCCCTACCGAGGTGCTGAAACGAGTATCCGATGAAGCAGGGGTTCCCTACGTAGCGGACCTCGCCGACGACGAACTGCCGGGCGAACCCGGAGAGCCTCGTCATAGCTACCTGGGCATGATGATTGACAATGTCCGGCACATCATCACCAGCCTCGGCGGAGACGTCTCTGTGCTCAACGGGCTGCAACCATGACGACGGCAGCGCTATCTGTACGGCGCCTGGTGGCCGACTACGGTCGCGGACCCGTCCTGCGGGACATCGATCTCACGATCATGCCGGGCGAGGTGGTTGGCATCGTCGGGCCGTCGGGGTGTGGGAAGTCCACTCTCTTGAAGGCGTTCGCTGGGATCATCCCAGCGAAGTCGGGAGCGCTGCACGTCTTCGGGCATCCGCTCACACGAGAGACCGCTCACCGCTGGATCTCATTCGTGCCGCAGTCCTCCTCTGTCAACGTGGCCGTACCGATGACGGCTCTCGAAGCCGTGATGCTGGGGCTGGCAGGGACCTCGGCTCGACGCCCCAGCTTTTCGAAGCGTGAGCGGGCGCAGGCACTCGATCTCCTCGGTCGGCTGGACCTTCGTAGCCTCGCCGACCGGCAGATAGGGGAGTTGTCGGGTGGGCAGCTTCAGCGGGTACTCATCGCACGAGCACTGGTGACCGAACCTGCAATCGTCCTGATGGACGAACCCACGAGTGGTCTCGATTTGCAACGGTTGCGCGACGTACTGCTTCTCGCTCGCGACCTGCACCGAAACGGCACCACAGTTGTTCTCACGACTCACGACCTCAACTGGGTCGCAGCTCAGCTTCCTCGGGTGATCTTCCTCGATGGAGTCGTTGTCGCTGATGGCCGGCCTGGTGACATCATCACCACCGAGCTGATGGACACGGTCTACGGAGCGCCGGCAAAAGTGCTGCGCGACAAGAACGGAAACGTCTTCGTCCTTGCGCACCTGGTTCGGCCCAATCAACCAAACGCCAGCAGCGTCGAGTCACGTTCCTCGAGGGTCACATGACGTTCATCACCGAGCCCTTCCAGTTCGACTTCTTCCTGCGAGCGCTGATCGCCGGAGTCATCGTAGGTATCACGTGTGGTGCGATCGGAACGCACGTGACACTTCGCAACATGAGCGCCATTGGAAACGGACTCTCACAATGCACATTGGGCGGAGTGGCCGTCGGTGTAGTGGTCGGCGTACATCCTCTTGCCGGGGCACTCGCTGGGGCGTTGTTCGCCTCGTGGTTGCTCACCGTGATCACCCGGCATCGTGGAATACAGATCGACAGTGCCATCGGCCTCGTTTCCACGAGCATGTTCGCCCTCGGGGTTGCGGTGGTCAGTGCCAATCGCGAGTCCGCTCCCAATCTCTCCGACCTCTTGTTCGGCAACGTGTTGTCGGTGACCACCGCGGACATCGTTGCCGTTGGGGTCGTCGGAACCCTGGCCGTCACCTGGGTCGAATGCATGCACAAAGAGCTGACCGTCGTGGCCTTCGACCCCGAAGGTGCACGCACGATCGTTCGTGATCCGGTGAGAACGGAACTCCTCTTCCAGCTCGCCCTCGCCGGTGTCGTCGTGGCTGCCGTGCAGGTCGTCGGAGTTCTTCTGATTGCGGCGACTCTCGTTCTTCCTGCAGCGACAGCTCGAATCAATGCTCGATCGGCGCTGACGATGCTGCGAACCTCGGCGCTCGTCGGGGGTGGTATCGCCATTGTCGGCCTCTATGGCTCGTACTACGCCGACGTTGCCAGCGGCCCGGCAATCGTCCTCGCAGGGTCAACTGCGTTTGCCATTGCCTGGTCGATGCACCGAATCCCGCTCTTCGCGCGGCGCTGAACCGACAGGTGCGCCCAGCGAGTTGATGATCTGGCAGAGAAGGGGTTACCAACGGGTCGACGGCCATCAAGCCGATGTCTCCTACCTTGGGAACACCCCGAGGCAAAAAAATTGCACCAAGTGGGGTCACGTTCTGGTCTTGCCCACCGACGCGAGGCAAGATCGAGTCATGAGATCGATTCGGGTGATGAAGACCCTTGGTGCCCCCGTCAAGGTCGTGGGCCGTGCAGTGCCGGGACTCATGATCTCCGGTCTCATCATCGCTGGTCTCATGGTCTCCGGATGTGCCGGCGGTGCAGATGGCGGCAGTGAACCAAGCGTTCCCGCCCTTTCGAATGGAACCGTCGTGGGCGAGGCGACCACATCGGTCGTCGGTGCGGTAAGCCCCGAGGCAACCTCGACCAGTTCACCGGCGAGTGCAGCGAAACCCCTCTTCGACTTCGTCTCGGGTGACTCAGACGCTGGATGGAATGTGGTCAACGACACGGTGATGGGCGGTGTTTCGTCCGGTCGACTCGCGGTTGAGGACGGTGTGCTGATCTTCAGTGGTGAGTTGTCTCTCGACAACAACGGCGGTTTCGCGTCGGTGCGCAGTCCGTCGATCGACGTTCGGTCGGCAGAGGTTTGGGCGAGCCGATCGGGTCCTCGGATCGTGGTCCTGGGTGATGGACGGACATGGATGGTCGAGGTGCGCACTGATGAGGTGTCCGGAGGATGGATTGCGACCTTGCCGACGTCAGCGGGCTCGACCACCGATGTCGTCCTTCCATGGACGTCTTTCGAACCCGTGACCCCTTTCTTGGACCCGCGGCCGGCCGATGGCCCTCTCGATCCGCGTCGAATCGTCAGTATCGCCTTCTATCTCGTCGACGGAATCGAAGGTCCGTTCCGACTCGGTATCCGGGCGATCGACTGAATCGAGTTACGTCGGACCACTGCAGTGGTGGGACGAGGTGAAGAGGACTATTCCGGACTCGACGGTGATCGGCAAGACAACTCCAACAGGTCCATTTCAAGAGCACGATGCCTGAGCATTCATCGAGACTCGACAAGGTCGCATCGAGAGGGGACGTATTGCGCTGGTAACCCTCGAGTTCAACTCAACTTGGTCGTTCACTGGCTGGCTCTGTCAACCACTCAGGATTGAGGACGTCCTCGAATCGCACCCAACAGGATCTCGTCAAGTCCAGAACCGTGCCGCGTGAGCGACAATTCCACGTCGTCAGTGGGCATCTGCCAGGTTCTGTTGGTCGGGTGCCGCTGAAGAAGTCGAGTCACGGTGAGATCGATCTCGACCGCGGTCGATCGGCCTGCTTCGACTTCCACACGTCGAAATCCGACCAAGCGGCGCGGTACCGACGGATCAGCGAAGCGGGCATACACCTGGACCACATCGGCACCATCGCGGTCTCCCGTGTTGGAGACGAGACACGTGACTCGATATCCCTGCTCATGGGAGAGGATGGCGACATCGTCGATGCGAAACGTGGTGTACGACAGCCCGAACCCGAAAGGGAACTGTGGCTCGTGACCGAGATGTTCGGCCCGCCACCAGCCATGCCACCGGTCGTACACGGCGAGATCGGCATCGCGATCGAAGGGTGGAAGATGAGCCGGATCAGTGGGCACGGTGAAGGGCAAACGACCCGACGGGTTGACTGCGCCATAGAGAACATCGGCGACGCCATGACCGGCTTGTTGACCGCCGTACCAGGTCTGTAGGACGGCCGGAACCTGCTGGATCCACGGTGACATGATCACCGCACTGCCGGATTGGATGATCACGACGGTGCGCGGATTGACCGACGCCACGGCTCGGATGAGGGTCTCGTCCTGGTCGCGTAGTCGCAGCGAAGTGCGGTCCCCGCCCGTGGTGAAGCCGAGTCCGGCCCGTCCCTTGACGTGATCGGGCCGAACGGCCACGGTGCGCGGTTCGGAGCGGAATCGATTCACGAGTTCTTCGTCGTCGCCGGGTGGGAACAGATGCCGAAGATCGACTCCGGGATCTCCGATGAACTCTCCCTCGTCGTCGGCGGTGTAGCCGACCACGACGATCACCGTGTCGGCCTCAGCCGCCATGGCCATGGCAGTCCCCAGATCGGAGCCGTCATGATGGACGATGCTCGCCGTCGGCGCTGCTGCGCGCAAACCCTTCAGTACCGTGACGTTGTCGAGGGAGTAGACATCACTCGAGCCGCCGTCACCAAGATTGACACGATCGGCGAGAGTGCCGATGACCGCCAGGGATTCACTGGTTGCAAGTGGAAGCACCGGGGTTCCAGCAACGAATTCGTTGCGGAGCAGCACGATCGAGCGCCCGGCAACGTCCCGAGCCAACGACACGTGTTCAGGTGATGCGATGATTTCGGGACCGGGAGCCGCGACCGATAGCACATGATCGAAGCGCAGCAGGGTGGCCACGATCCGAGTAACGGCCTTCCGGACATCGTCCCACGTGTCATCGTCACGTCGTCTGTCGTCACCTGCCTTGTCGGTATCAATCCTGTGAACATCGGCCATCTCGTCATCGCTGGGTGGCCCGGTCAACACTGGTGGCAGCTGCACGGCACGGACCATGCGGTAGGGCATCTCGATATCGAGGCCGGACCGTAAGGACATGACCGCATCGCGTAAGCCGTAGATCCAGTCACTGATGACGAAACCTTGGAATCCCCACTCCTGGCGCAGAATTGCGGTGAGCAGTTCCGGATGTTCGCCGCAGTAGGTGCCGTTCACTTGGTTGTAAGCGCTCATCACGCAGGCCACACCCTCATCGACGATGCGTCGGAAATGGGGGAGGAACACTTCGTGCAAGGCGACATCGTCAACCTGGACATCCACGCGGAAACGAGCGTTCTCCATCGAGTTGGCGGCGAAATGTTTGACCGTGGCCATGGCGTGGCGCTGCACGCCGCGGGTGAGAGCGGCTCCCATCTCACCCACGTGAAACGGATCTTCGCCGTAGGTTTCCTGAGCTCGTCCCCACGCCGGATGACGGAGCACATTGACGCAGACTCCGCCGAACAACGTGGCTCCGGACGCCCGCAATTCCTTGCCGATGACCTCTCCGACGCGCTCTTCCAGTTCAGGATCCCACGTGGCACCGCGGGCCATGGACACCGGAAAGCAGGTGGCGTTGCCGATGACCACGCCGCGGGGACCATCGGAGAAGGCGATGCCCGGCATTCCGACCCGGGGAACTCGGGCGGCGATGAACGGGGCATCGTGGTAGCCGCCTTTGCTCAGAAATCCGAGGCCCTCCCACATCGGGGCATCACCGTCGAGACACCACAACAACTCGTCGTCGGTCATGGCTGCCACCACACGTTCGGCAGCCTGAACTACGGGAACACCGTCGGCAACGTCTCGTCGGGCCACATCGAAAGGAGTCGGATCGCCTCTCGGTCCGTCGTCGGGTTTCTCGTCGATTGTTCCCATGCCCACTCCCGAATCCGAGTCGTT
>JBMTPW010000061.1:0-9023 GCA_049444115.1 Ilumatobacteraceae bacterium
TGGGAGATCCACACACGATGGCCTCCAAGGGACGTGATCGTTGCAGTACTCGAGCCGAAATCGACTGTCTCCCCATTTGCGACCGGCGTCCCGCCAAGGGAAGCTCAGCGCAGACAAGGCTCGCTCGGGGCTGAGGAAGCCGTCGATGAAGTAGAGAGCTCCACTGCAGGTTTCATAGGTGGTACCGAGGCGACTGGTGGTGATTCCCGCCACCACCTCGTGACCGTTGATGGTGACGACCGTGCTGCCATTGGCTCGACTGCCGATCTCCTTGGTCAACATCAAGCCCGACCGCGCCGTGAACGACGTCCGTGCCGGATCGAGCAGTTCCTCCGGCGTGACGAGATCGTCCACGATGTGGTTTCCCAAGAGTTCACGCACCAGATCCGGTCGCGCCAGAAGACTGCCCAAGGATTCCTTCAGCGACTCCAGAACCAGCCCCACAACACCGGTGCCGACGGCACCGGGGCCGGGAAGAAAGAGGGTGATCTGCGGCGCTTCCTCGCGGCAATCGCGCAAGCCGTCGCCCAGTCCGGCGGAATCGATCAGGAGATCCACGGGATTGTCGGGTCCGGTGGCCGATTCCATGATTCGTTCGTAGAGAGTGGGGCCGGATCGCAACAGGCTCAAACGTCCGGTTCCACGGGGGTTGAAGATGCCATCGGTGAGATACACCACGCCATTGCAGGCGCGGTACCCATTCGGGTGTCCGATGGTTCTCATGCCATCGATCACAGTTCGGCCACCGACGATCACGCGTCGACGACCGTCGGCGGCAGTCATGACCGATTTGGTGAGCACCTCTCCCGACGTCATGGTGATGTTGCGAACAGCAGGATCGAGCAACGTCGTTTCCGAGACGAGTCCCACCGTCAGATGGTTGGCCACGAAAGCCGACACGAAGGCCGGTCGCGCCAGGAGCTCCCCGAGTGAACGACCGCTGTTGTCCACCAGTACATCGAAGAGTGCGCCGCGCCCGACCGTGGGCGCGGGGAGGAACAACGTGTATCGGGGCGCACCCTCATCGCAGTCGCCGAGAGTCTCGGCCAGACCGGTGGCGTCGCCGATCAGGGTGGTGGTGTCGGATCGCTGCGAACCCAGGTCGCCAAGGAGTTCGAAAAGGGACTCCTGGTCGGTCGGCGCCACGGTGGCGCCGGTGGCCGACACCGGAAGCAGGGCCACACCGATGAGAACACTGAACGCCAATCGCTTCACGAGTTCTCCTTCCGCTCGACTCTCGGGGCGATCACACCCTAGAACCACACCAGAGGGAACGGTTGGCGAGCCAGGATCAGGTGTTCGGCGTCGGTCGGCGGCGGGTGATGATCATTGCGGCCTTCCACGCACCCCATTCCAGACCCGGCTCCACCAGATCCTCACTGACATCGGCCCAGGTGGCCGGACACAGAGCGTAGAAATCGTCGGGAAAGGACCGCAGCTGAAATTCGTCACGGAGTACCGGTTTCGCTCCGATCTCGGTCAGGAAAGCGGTGATCGGCACCGTTGCCCGACGGAGAACCGTCAGGGGATTGGTGCGCTGTTCCTCGGGGTCGAGCGACAAGAGGTTGCGCAAATCACGAATGGCTCCTGCGGCGACACCGTCCACGATGGTCTGGATGTCCCGCGGCGGCCGGGGACTCGCATCGACGAGATGTCGTTCGATCGATGACCGAACCCAGCCCGGCACCACCCGTTCGGCCACCGACAACAATCGCACTACCGGCGCGTCCATCGACCTGGAGGGTAGTGGCCGGATCAACAGGCGCCAGTGCGCGAAAGGGGCCCCCCCCTCCCGAACTACTGAGGAATTGCTATCAGGCGACGCTGCGGCGACGGAGCACCAGCACGCCAGCACCCGCGATCAGCGAGGCCAGAGCGGCATAGGTGAGAGCCATCGACTCAGAACCGGTCTTGGGCAGACCCTCGCCGGCAGCCTGAGTGGCCGAACCGTCAGCGGTCAGACCAACGGTGGCGATGGCGCTGTTCGGGGCCAAGAAGCCCGCGATCAGGTACACCCAACCGTTACAAGCCTGCTGTGCACCTCCATCGCTCAACAAGTAGCCGTCGGTGTCACCGGCAACGCCGACCACCGAGTAGCCATTGATGAGGTAGAAGTTGGTGTTGGGGGGGCCGGCCGGCTGAGCGGTCTTGATCAGCGTCAGACCACCCATGGTGTTGAACTTGGTGTTCGAGTTGTCGACCAGCTGCTCCGGGGTGATGTCCTGCTTCACCACGTGGTACAGCAGAACCGTCTTCACCAGAGCCGGCTGGGCCAGAACCTGGCCGAGGCTCAGACCGAGCTCGTCGAGCACGGCTTCGAAGACGGCGTCAGCGGCCGGGAAGAACACGGTGTAGTTCGGCAGACCGTTGTTGTTGCCGGTGTTACCGCAATCGTCGAGAGCGGCATCCAGGCCGGACGAGTCGATCAGCAGTTCGGCGTAGCTGCTGCCAACCGAGCCAGTGAGGATCTCGTACACGGTCGGAGGAGCCGCCGACACCTGCGCAGCACCGGTAGCAGTGACGGCGAGGGCGCCGGCTGCCAGACCAATAAGGAGCTTCTTCATGAGTGATTACCTTTCTTGTTGGTGGTGGAATTCCACAGGAGAACACTGTATGGAGACACTCTTATGGCGTCCATTACCAAAGACCGATTGTCACCAACCCGTAAAGTTGTGACGACTCGCGGCCATGAATCGACGGAATATCTCTCTGACCAGGTCTTTTCTGGTTCCCCCGGAGTGACCGTTCACCGTTCGACACATTCGGGGTCGACGTCGAAAGGGAGCTCAGGCACCGAGCATCGAAGTGCCATAATGACGGCGACGGCGGAACGATGAACGAACAATTGTTCGCCTTCACCGGGAGGTCCGAACGTGCAGGACAACGCCACATCGAGAACGTTGCTCCCGGCGCCCCTCGACGACCCCGAGAATTGGTCGGTCCGTCGCCTCAGGAGGATCATCCAGGCCTTCCCTGAGATGGAGAGCTACCTCGAGGTCGGGGTGGAATTTGGTCTGACCTTCGAGAAGGTTCCGATGCGACTACGCGTCGGAGTTGATCCTCGACCGAGGTTCAACTTGGAGGAACTTCCGACCGGTATGACCCTTTATGTCCAGACCTCGGACACCTTCTTCGAAGACTTGGATCCTGTCGAGCAGTTCGACGTCATCTTTCTCGACGGGTTGCACACCTACCAGCAGACCTATTGCGATGTGATCAACGCCCTCCAGCACTGTCCCCGAGGAATCATTCTCGCCGACGACATCATTCCGTGCGACGAGGTGTCGGCCATTCCTGATCTCGAGGAGTCCATTGGTGAGCGACGTCGTCGGGGCCTTCCCGGGCTGCTGTGGCACGGCGACGTCTTCCGAATGATGCTCTGCATCGCCGACCATCACCCCGAACTCAATTACTTGTCCATCACCGATCCCGACAACCCTCAAGCCCTGATTTGGAAGAAACGAGTCGACGATCGCATTCGACCGGTCTCGGCAGAAGTGCTGGCAACCTATGCATCGAGGGAGTTCCTCGACGTGTTCGAAAACGGAGTGCCGTCATTCTTCCATCCGGTTTCAGAAGATGAAGGATTGACTGTCGCCATCGACTCGTTGAGGACGTTGCGTCAACAGCCACGTCCGCTCCCCGTTCGGATATCCAGTCGTCTCCGACGAACCGTGCGGCGTGTTGGCTGGAAGTGGGCTCGACGAGATCGGCTCCGATGACCTGCGCGGTGATTTCCCGGCGACAGATCTAGAGTCCAGACCGTGCCGGCATCACGTCTCCCCCACCTCGGCGTGACCGCCGCACTGATGTCGGCACTCCTCATCGGTGCCTGCAGTGACCAAGAGACCGACGATGCCTCCTCCGAGAAACCCTCAACGTCCACGATCGAAACGACTCTGTCGTCGAATCCGTCCGAGACGGCCCGCCGCTCGACCGACGGCGTGTTGCGTCTCGGGTTGCTGGTTCCACTCAGCGATACGCGAGCCCCCTTCGGTCCGGCTCTCATCCCTCTTGCCGAGTCGACGATCAGGATCATGTCCAGTCTGGGTGGCTTCGACGACCGTGCCGTCGAGTTGATCGTTCGCGACGAGGGTACGACTGCCGAGTCGGCCCGGGTCGCCGGGGAGAACCTCGTTCGCCAGGACGGCGTCGACGCTGTCATCGGGCCCTATTCCTCGGTGAACGCCCTCGCGGTGGTTCCCAGCTTGATCGCTTCAGGCGTCGGGGTGTGTTCGCCCGCGGTGCCGTCACTCGCCCTCGATCAACTCGAAGACAACGGGCTCTTCATCCGCACAGGAAGTCAGGAAGCGGACATCATCAGCAGCATGGTCGATTTGGCCGTGCAGAGCGGAACCGAGCAGGTCTCCATCGGATACCCCGACGATCCCTACGGGCGGTCCCTCGCCCGCCTCCTTCGCACCGACTTGAGCAGTCGCGATGTGACGATCGCATCGGTGGCGCCCTACTCCACCACCGATCCCGACTATGCCGACCTCGCCGTCACCTTGATCAGCGATGACGCTCCAGTCGAATTGGTGATCACGACGCCGAATGTCGGACCCGGGATTCTGAACGCACTGGCCGGACTGTCGCGCGATTCGGTGATCATCACCAATGACGTCGTGAGCGAATCGGAATTGTCGAACTTGTCCGGACAACCGGACGACACGCGACCGCGCGTCTTCGGCTACGCCCCGAACGTCGATCTAGGAAACGACGAGTTGTTGACCATCATCAAACTTGGCGACAAGAAGTTTCCTGATTCGATCACTCGTCTTCCCCCGTACTCATTGAACACCATCGACTGTTTCGTTCTGATCTGGCTGGCGGCCCTTGTCGCCGAATCCGATGACCCCCAAGTCTTCAAAGAAGAACTCCTCCGGACCTCCAAAGATGGATCACCGTGTCTTTGGGTTCCCGACTGCAAGTTCTCGGTGGACGAAGGGTTGAACGTGGACTACGACGGAATCGGAGATCTCGATCTCGACGAACGAGGCACTCCCGTTGGACGCGACCTTCTCCTCTTCGAATACGACGCCAACGGGCAACTGCAGCGCGTTCAGGGAGTCGCTGATGTCGGGCTCGCCGGATGACCGCCCGATAACCGCGGCACCGAAAAGTACTTCGCCAGCCCGTTGTCGATCTGTCAGGCTGACGCGCTGTGTTCTCCGATCTCTCGACCCTCTGGATCAATCGCGGCTTTCGTTCGCTGATCGTGGCGCGCCTGATCTCCAACGTGGGCAACGGCATGGCCCCGATCGCGCTGGCTTTCGGGGTGCTGTCGCTTCCGGGCGCGAACGGAACATCCCTGAGTTGGGTCACCGCCAGCCAGATGGTGCCCATCGTCGGCTTTCTGCTGATCGGTGGAGTCCTGGCCGACAGAATCGGTCGCGCTCGCATGGTGGGCGGAACCGATCTCATCGGGTCGATCCTGGTGGGCATCAACGGCATCCTCTTCATCATCGGCCACGCATCGGTTCTTCAACTCTGCATCACCGGTTTCGGATTCGGCATGATGAACGCATTGTGGTACCCGGCCTTCAGCGGTCTCCTGCCCCAGGTCGTCGACACTGAGCACCTGCAGTCAGCGAATTCGATCGTGGGATTCTCTGCCAACATCGGATTCACCCTGGGAGCGAGTGTGGCCGGAATTCTGGTGAGTTCGATCGGTCCCGGTTGGGCGATCCTCATCGACGGGGTCACCTTCTTCATTGCCGGATCGTTGGTTTGGCAGCTACGAGTCCTCGACGTCTCACCAGCTGCAACCCCCGTCGAAGCGTCGGTGATGAAGCAGATGAAAGAAGGGTGGCAGGAGTTTCGTTCACGGCGCTGGCTGGTGGTGATCGCAGCAACCTTTTCACTCATCAACATGTGTTTCGAAGCCTTCCTCGCAGTGCTCGCGCCATTGCAGATGAAAGAGGCGCTTGGTGGAGCTCGCGACATGGGCTTCATGATGTTCGCCTGGGGTCTCGGCAGTATGGCCGGCGTGGTGTTCTCCATGCGGCTGCGCACTCGGCGGCCGCTGATCACAGCCATGGGCGTGATGCCGCTGATGGGGATCTGGATGGCTCTTCTCGCCATTCCCGTTCATCTCGTCGTCATCCTCGTATTCGCCTTGGCCACGGGAATCGCCATCGACATCTTCTACGTCCTTTGGATGACCTCCATGCAGACCCACGTTCCCGCCGAATCGCTCTCACGAGTGGGCTCTTTCGACGCGTTCGGTTCGAATCTGCTGGTTCCGGTGGGATTGTTGATCGCCGGGCCGTTGGCCACCTCGATCGGTGTTCGCCCCGTTCTCCTTGGAGCGGCCGCCGCAGTGTGCGTTCTCAGTCTCGGAACCATCCTCTCGGCAGACGTCCGCGGGGTCCGACGGATCACCAGCGATGTCGTCTCCAGCTCCGACGGCATCACCTGATCGACATTGGATGCACCGAACTCACCGCGCGTCCATCGCCGCGGCTGAGAAGCGATGAATTCACAGGAGGGCTGCGAGTTCTTCCACTTCGGTGACACTGCCCACGTAGAAGGTTCCGAATTCGGCGTACACGGCTGATGCCTCGTCGAAGCGCATGGTGTACACGACCTCTTTGAGATCGTCGGGATGAGTCGCGAACAGCGTCACCCCCCATTCGAAATCGTCCACACCCGTGGATCCGGTGACCACCTGCACCACCCGGCCGGCGAACTTACGCCCGCTCGTGCCGTGCTCGTGCATCAACTCCTTGCGACGCTCATAGGGCAAGGTGAACCAGTTGGCATCGGCACCGCGGCGCTTGCTCATGGGATAGAAGCACCAGGCCGGCTTGTCTGCCGGCGGAAGCTCCGGGTAGAGCCTGGGCTTCAACATGGCTTCGGGCATTCCAGCGGCGTATTCGCTGACTTCGGTGAGGGAGATGTAGCTGTCCACGATGTCGAGTCCGGCGCGTGCCACCGCCGTCTGGAAGCGCCGCAGATCCCGCCAGTCCTTGGTGAGGGCCATGAGACCGGCATCGGCCTTGTGACCGAGCATCGACACACACACCACTTGCACGCCCTGGCTGCGAGCATCCTTCACGGCCGCTTGGAATGCTTCGGCGTCGTAGGACGATGTGGGCTTCACGAAGAGATGGGCCACGGACAGCCCGACGGTAGGGCTCACGCCCTCCGACGACGATTCGACCTGGAGGTGTTCTGCCATGAAATCACCCTATCGGTGGGTCGTCAGGCCGGGCTGTAGCGGACGGCCGATCCCTGCCGCGTGAAACCGTAGAGAGCCATACCTGCGGCACGCGCCGTCGTCACCGCCAGTGCAGTAGGAGCACTCACCGAGACCACGGTACCGAATCCGGCGGCCCAGGCCTTCTGCACCATTTCGAAACTGGCTCGTCCCGAAACGAAAAGACCGAGGCCGGCAGCCGGCAGTTGCCGAGCGAGCACGAGATACCCGACGACTTTGTCGACGGCGTTGTGTCGGCCGACGTCCTCGCGCACCACCACCATGTCGCCAGCCGGTGTGAAGGCCGCTGCGGCGTGCACCGCTCCCGTTTGGGCGAAGAGCTGTTGATGCGGTTCGACGAGTGTTGGGATGCGCAGGATCATGTCCTCGGACATGGGCGGAGCCGTCACCACCGACAGACGTTGTGTGAGATCGGCGATGGACTGAGATCCGCAGAGACCGCAACTGGAGGAGGTGACGCCGAGTCGGGCCGTCGGAGTGGGAGCACGTCCACCGGTTTCCACGGTCACCACGTTGAACTTGCTCTCGAGTGCCGAACCGTCGGCGCAGTACCGCACCCCGGTCACGGGATGACCGGCGAGCAATCCTTCGGCGTGGCAGAAGCCGACCGCCAACTCGTAATCGTGCCCGGGTGTACGCATGGTGGTGGCCACCAGGTGACCGTCCAACTGAATGGACATGGGTTCTTCGACCACCAGATCATCAGGCACTCGGCGTTGCGCATCGCTGTCCAGCTTCACCACCAGAATGCGATCGACGCGCGCCACGACGCTCAGGCTAGGCACACCGGCGCAAGATCGCATCGGCCAGACGACCGGCCGCGTCCCCGTCCACGTGCACATACAGAGATGGTTCGGTCATCTCCACTTCGATGATCACCGGACCATCCGGGGTCGGCAGCAGATCGACCCGCGCGTACAACGGCGTCCCGAAACGTTCGGTCACGATTTGGATCACTCGCTCACCGAGACTCAGTTCCGGAGTGGTGGCCCGGCGAACGTCGATGCGTTCCTCGGCATACAGACCCTCGGCCATGGTCTTTGGATCCCGCAACATGGGCCCCTTGGCGAAAGCGTGGCTGTACCGGCCATCGATGTACACCAGGCCGGTTTCCGACGCCGTGTCCACGTCGTGCAAATACGGCTGCACCATCGCCGTTCGTCCCGCACGGTGCAGTGCCTCGAGATGCGCTCGCATGGACGCAATGTCGCCATGGCGTTCGGTGTCGTTGCTCCCAGCACTGATCGTGGGTTTCACCACCACATCGCCCCTTGCAAACAGTGTGTCGATCACGACCTGCGGGACGACATCACCGGGAGCCACGAATGTGGTCGGGACCGTGGGAACACCAGCGCCCGCTAGTTCCTCGAGATACCGCTTGTCGGTGTTCCAGACGATGATGTCGGAACTGTTGGCCAGACGGGTCACCCGCGACACCGAGCGCACCCACTGCAGGAACTCCTGGTGACGTCGGTGATAGTCCCACGTGCTGCGAATGACCACCAGAGCGAATCGCGACCAATCGACCGCGGCGTCCCAAGGAAGAACGTCGCTGACGACGTCGAGTCGCTGGAGTGCCGCCTCGACGAGCGGCATGTCGGTGTCCAGACCGAGCGCCTCGCGACAGGTCGCCAACGCAACGGGACCCCGGATCACTCCGGGGTCCCGTCTGTCGAGGAATTCGACGACCGCGTCCGATCAGAAATCTTCCATACCGCCACCATGAGCAGCGTGGTCTTCCTTCTCCGGCTTGTCGGCCACGACGGCTTCGGTGGTGAGGAAGAGGGCGGCGATCGACGCC